>CAYNFW010000001.1:0-14355 GCA_964396805.1 uncultured Candidatus Saccharibacteria bacterium
CTCTTTTTGCTATATATGGCTTAGTTGAGCCGGTGGGGAGTTTTTGGATTCACGGGTGGTATAATGGCACTAATGCCGAAAATTACCACGCAAAAGACCAAAACACTCGTTTTACTCGATGTACACGCTATTGTGCACAGGGCGTACCATGCCTTGCCGGAGTTTCAATCTTCGACCGGCGAGCCGACAGGGGCACTGTATGGATTGTGCACCATGCTTATCAAACTCGTCAAAGACGTCAAGCCAGACTACATCGTGGCTTGTTATGACTTGCCCGAGCCGACCAAACGCCACGAAGTGTATGATGCATACAAAGCCGGTCGCAAGAAAATCGACGAGGAACTGGTCAAACAACTGGAGCGGTCAAAAGATGTGTTCACGGCGCTTAACATCCCGATGTATTCCTCACCAGGGTTCGAGGCGGACGATATGCTTGGTACTATTGTCGAAGCCGAGAAGGATAATAAAAATTTGGACATTGTTATCGCTTCGGGAGATATGGATACGATGCAACTCGTGTCTGGTGAAAAAGTGCGCGTCTATACACTCAAGAAGGGAATCAAAGACACTATTATATATGATGAACCTGCAGTGCGGGAGCGTTTCGGTTTCGGTCCGGAATTTTTGCCTGACTATAAAGGACTTCGAGGAGACCCATCCGACAATATTATCGGTATCGTCGGTATTGGCGAGAAAACGGCCGAGGATCTGATCGTGAAATTCGGCAGTATCGAGGACATATATAAAAAACTGAAACAAAGCGGAGGAAAAGGTGAAAGTATGTTTGAAAAAGCTGGCATAAAAAAAAGAGTCATTGAACTTCTGAAAGCGGGCGAGGAAGAAGCGTTGTTTTCCAAAATGTTGGCGACGATACGGAGGGACGCGCCGATATTTTTCCAGTTGCCGGAAAAAGTCTGGCGCGAGGAAGTTGATATGAAAAAGGTGCAGGAGCTTTTTGGGCAGTTCGAGTTTCGCACGCTCGGTGTGAAGTTTGCTGAGATACTCTCTCTCGAAATGCCGGTCAGTGGTGTGACAGGCACTGAAAGCGTATCAGATATTGCTGAAACAGCCCTGATGCTCTGGGTGGTTGACTCAAACAAATCAGACGCGACGCTTGACGAGATTTTGTCATACACACATACACAATCGTTGATTGATGCACGCGTCGCTTTACAGAAAATAATTACCGATCAAGGATTAGAATTTATATGGGAAAAAATTGAAAAACCATTGACCGCTATTACTGCGGAGATGAAACGTATTGGTATTGCGGTTGACGTCTCACGCTTACAAGCACTCTCAAAAAAATATCATGCCGAACTCGACTCGCTTGAAAAACAGATTTGGAAAATTGCTGGGATGGAGTTTAATATTGCTTCCCCAAAACAACTTGGCGAAGTGTTGTTTGAAAAAATGGGATTGAAATCGAAAAACCAAAAGAAGACTGCGAGTGGCGGTTTCTCAACTAAAGAGTCAGAGCTTGAAAAACTGCGTAAAGAGAACCCGATTGCCGGACTGGTGCTTGAGTATCGCGAGTTGGCGAAACTTCTCGGCACATACATTGATACTATTCCGACTCAAGTGGACGAGTATGGTAGGTTGCACGCGGATTTCTTGCAAGCCGGCGCGGTGACCGGTCGCATGGCCAGTGCAAATCCAAACTTACAAAATATCCCGAACAAAACAGATCTTGGTCGGGAAATTCGCAAATCATTTATCGCGGAAAAAGGTTTCAAATTGGTTTCATTCGACTATTCACAGATTGAGATTCGCATCGCCGCATTTCTTTCGGGTGATGAAAAACTCATTCAAATTTTCAAAAATGGTCAGGATGTGCACACCAGTGTGGCGAGTGAAGTGTTCGGTGTGCCGGCGGGGGAGGTGACAAAAGAAATGCGTCGTCGTGCCAAGGTAATAAACTTCGGAGTGATGTACGGTATGGGTGTGCTCGCACTCAAAGCCAATCTTGGCGGGACGAAGGAGGAGGCACAGGACTTTCTCGACAAATATTTTCAAAAATTTTCCGGATTGGCTGAATATCTCGAGCGAGTCAAACGCGACACAGCACAAAAAGGCTACACAGAGACGTTTTTTGGTCGTCGGAGGTACTTTCCAGATATCCGTTCAAAACTGCCTTTCATGCGTGCCTCTGCGGAACGTATGGCAATCAACGCGCCGATTCAAGGTACCGAAGCTGATATTATTAAACTTGCCATGATTGAAATCGACGCGTTTTTGAAACAAAAAAAAGTTTCAAGCGATGTACGACTGCTTCTGCAGGTGCATGACGAGTTGGTGTATGAAATAAAAGCCGGACTGGTCGATATGTACGCGCCAGAGATTCAGCGAATTATGCAGTCAATCATTGATACCAAAAAAACTTCAGGTGTTGTTTGTGTTGCTGACTCATCAGTGGGGGAGAATTGGGGTGAGATGAAAAAGATTTCGTAATACACATATGCTCTACTTTCTCTACGGTACTGACACACACAAATCGCGTGCAAAACTGCACGAACTTTTGGTGACACTCACGAAGAAGCGACCGGATGCCGAGGTGTTTAAGATTACTTCGGAAAACTGGAACGATGTGCAGTTTGAGGAACTGCTCGTGTCTCAAGGTCTGTTTGATCAAAAATACATCGTGGTGCTCGACAATTTGTTTGGAAAAAAAGACGTCAAAGAGTTTATACTCGACCGCATCGATGGCACCAAAGACTCCGAACATGTGTTTCTTATGCTTGAGGGAAAAGCGGATGCCGCTTCTCTAAAAAAAATAGAAAAAGTTGCCGTGAAAGTGCAGGAATTCGCACAAGCGGAGAGTGAGAAAAAGGAATCATTCAACATTTTCGGCATTACCGATTCGCTTGTTCGCAAAGACAAGAAAAAAATGTGGGTGACGTACATCGATTTACTCGACCGTGGCGCCTCGGCCGAGGAGATTCATGGTGTACTTTTTTGGCAGGTTAAAAATCTCATACTTGCCAGTCGTGCCAAGGATCAAAAAGAAACCGGACTGTCACCGTTTGTCTATAGAAACGCGTTGACTGGCACGCGAAACTTCGTCGAGTCGGAACTTTCCTCACTTTCGTCACAACTTCTCGATATGACCCATCGCGTCCGCCAAGGCGACGGCGAACTGGAAGTGATGTTGGAGAAATGGATACTCTCGATTTAAAACATTTAATGAGATTTTGGTATACTATCGTCATATGAAAAAACATAACAAATTTGTATCATTAAAAACCAGACCGCATATAAAAGACAGATTATTTGTTAGTGAAGTAATTGATACAGAAATTGATAGGGTAGCTCAATCGATTCAAGACCCTGATATACGAAGAATGTTTGGTCAGTGTTTGCCAAACACTCTTGATACGACCACATACTATTCTGAAAATAAAAAGGGTACACCTGATACCTTCATTTCCACCGGTGATATTCCTGCAATGTGGTTGCGAGATTCGACAAACCAAGTCTGGCCATATTTGGAATTTGCAGACAGAGATGAAAAACTAAAAAAACTTTTTACCGGACTGATTCATCGGCAGGCAAAATGTATTTTAATTGATCCGTATGCCAACGCGTTTAATAAAGATGAAAAAACAAAAGCGAATCCGTGGTGGCCGAAAGGGAAGGCGTGGAAAAAAGGTGTCTGGGAAAGAAAATGGGAACTCGATAGTCTCGCCTCATTTTTAAGATTGTCCGCCGGGTATTTCAAAAAGACGGGAGATACTTCAGTGTTTGATAAAAACTGGATCAAAGCCCTCAGAAACATTCTCGAGGTTGTAGAAAAAGAGCAACAAACGTTGTCAAAAGAAAATTTGAAGACAATGTTTCAGTTTTATTCTCCGACAGGAAAAAGTTTCCCATCCGTTCGAATGCGGGGATTCGGATATCCATCCAAGGCGTGCGGTTTGGTGCGAAACGTATTTCGACCGTCAGATGATGAAGCAGTTTTTCCTTATCTTGTACCGGCAAACGCATTGTTGGTAGTCGGTCTACGAGGCGTTTCAGAGATTTTAGAAAAGCTGGGAGAGATGGATTTAAAAAATAAAGTTAGTGGTACTGCACAGGTGGTAGATGACGCTGTGAAAAAAGTCGGTGTGACACGCCACAGTGAATTTGGAGAAATATACGCATACGAAGTGGATGGATTTGGCTCGATGTGTTTGATGGATGACCCGAATGTTCCCAGTTTGCTATCATTGCCATATTTGGGATATGTAGATAAAAATGATCCGGTGTATGTGCAAACTCGCACATTTGTTTTAAATACATCTGACCCGTTCTATGTAAAAGGTAAAGTCGTTTCAGGATTGACCAGTCCACACACAGGTGTTGTTACTCATGTGTGGCCGATGGCTATTATTATGCAGGCTCTAACTTCGAATAATGAAGAAGAAATCATTGACTGCCTTCAGGCACTCAAGAAAAGTCACGCCGGCACATATTTTATTCACGAAAGTGTGAACGTGGACAAACCAAAAGATTTCACTCGTCCTTGGTTTAGTTGGGCAAATTCACTTTTTGGAGAATTGATATTAAAAATTAATAAAGAACGCCCAGGAATTTTAAAGATGGAACTATAATTTGAATAAGAAAGCCACGAGGAGCGGGGCTTCCTCGTGGCTGTTACAACTCGTCGCCTTCAATCGAGGGCGTGGTTGTGCGAAAAACTTCGGCTACACCCTCCTCCAAGACCTCTTCGAGTGCTTTTATAACTCTCCGGTCGATTTCTTCCCAGTCAATCATGTATTTTGGCTGTATGTTGATTTGATGTGAACTAACGATGTTCACATCAAAATGTACTCCTAATGCTGATTTTAGCGCCAAGTTTCTGACCAACATGTAGCCGGTCGGGCCGATAGCCTCAATGATTGACTGTGGTTGGGACATCACTTCTTTAAATGTGAAGACACCGCTCGCATCCTCAGGTTTTTCTCTTTTTTCTCTGAACCAGTAGCCGTCTTGTCTGCTAATCTTTTTGTCAGTGTGATATGTGTGGTCTCCACTCTGTTGCAACGTCCTTATTGTGATTGTAAGCATAATGAAATCTCCTGTTAGGACAATACTTCATTTACATATTTATGTCAATGGTTGGTGAAATTTTGCAGAGTGAGTTTCAACGTTGAATCTCCATGAAGAAATGCGTACAATTATAGGTATTACTCAATAACCAAAAAACATGTTTACATACATCAATGTATGGTCGGTAGTCGGTGCGGCGATCGCTAATATGGTGCTTGGTTTTCTTTGGTTCGGACCCGTTTTCGGCAAGCTGTGGGCACGACTGGATCATCGCACCATGCCAAATCCGTCGGAGATGACACCTTCGATGAAGCGCAAAATGCGACGAGACTATTTCTTGCTCGCCATCGGTTCGCTTTTTATGTCATTCACACTTTCATCGCTCATCACAATGCATAACGCATTCTATTCCACACCTGGAATTATGTCCGGTATCGCTGTCGGAGCGTTTTTATGGGTTGGGCTGGTGTTACCAATAACAATGGGTGTTGTGCTGTGGGAGGGGAAGTCGTGGAAGTATTGGCTGGTGACGTATGGTTTCTACCTCGTCAGTTTCATTTTGATGGGCACAATACTCTCCATATGGATGTAAGGAATGGGTAGAAAATAAAATGTACAAAAAGAAAAACACCCAAACAAGGCGTTTTTTCTTTTCAATGATGTGGAAGTGCCGGTATCGAAACCGGATGCACTATACGTATCCAAACGGGTCTACAATGCTTAGCGTACTTTGAGGTTTAGATTGTGTTGCTTAAAAATACACAAAACACAATACAATCGAGCCTCTGTTTTGAGTCAGCTCCCGAGGCTAGGAACAGACCGGATCTGAAGGTATAAGATGCAATCGTACGTATCAGATATCAGTACGGTGCACCCCGTTCGGGACAGCTACTTTAAGCAGCGACGCGAGCGAAAGCAAAATCGGTCATACTAAAGTATGGCGATACTGCTCGTGAAAGAGTATTCTTTGCACGTATGGTTTCCGAATTATTTAGGAGATTTCGGAACTCCGCATTGCGCGAATGAATAACACATAGTGTCAAAACCTGTCACCCCCACGAAAAATCACAGAATGGTCGCAGTAGTGCGGTTTGTGAACTTTCGTCGGGATGCAGATGAACTGCTATATACTACCTTTATTTTTCAAAATTCTTTCAATATCGCGAACGGTGGCACGTTTTTTGAGCGTCTCACGTTTGTCATATTTTTTCTTGCCACGTACCACTGCGATACCGAGTTTCAGCTTACTACCCATATTATACACCGAAAGTGGTATGATTGTCAACGTATCTTTCCGTTCAACTTCCGCCAAGTCGTGGATTTCCCGCTTGTTCAAAAGGAGCCTGCGGTTGCGGGCCGGATCGTAACTTTCTGGGGTATTGCCGGGCTGGTACGGCGGAATGGTCATACCGACAACATATGCCTCGCCGCCACGTACCGTCACATGGGCACCCTCAAGCTGACCCTGACCGGCAAGAAGGGACTTAACCTCATAGCCAAAAAGCTCCATGCCTGCGACATATTTTTCCAAAATTTCGTAATTCAGGCCGGCTTTTTTGTTCGTAACAAGTGTCATGAGGGCATTGTAGCATATTTTTTTCTGGTCATGCGACCACTGCTCGCTTTCATCTGTCGCATTTTCATTTCATGAATTTCGTGTATACTGGTCTCACATGGCACCAAACAAATCAACAAACCAGCCCCAAAATCAGGATGGACAAAAAAAAGTGATCATTAAAAAAACACCAAAGGGCTCTGAACCGAATGGTACGTCGATTATCACATATATTTTATCGATACTGATTATTTTTGTTCTCATTTCCCTCGGCTATTCTTATTTTTCGAACAACAAATCAACCCCGACTCCATCAGAGCCGATTTCGCAGTTGGCGGGAGATATAAAAACGGGAAGTGTTACCACTATTGTAGTGCAAGGTAATGACCTGACGGTGACATATAAAGATGGCACAAAAAAAACGAGTAAGAAAGAGGACACGGAAGCGTTGTCCCAGACACTGGTGAACTACGGCGTGACCGGGGCTGATTTATCTGCTGTAAAAATAGATATTCAGGATGAAAACAGTTTCGGATATTGGGTTATCAATTTGGCACCGATAATTTTACCGACTATTTTTATTCTTGTTCTCGTGTGGTTTATCACCCGGCAAATGCGCGGAGCAGGAATTGCGGCGATGACCTTTGGTCAGTCGAAAGCGCGAATGATTGATCCGAACGATACCGAACAACGTGTGACGTTCAAAGATGTTGCCGGCGCAAAGGAGGCCAAGGAGGAGCTCGGAGAAATCGTAGACTTTTTGAAAAGTCCGAAAAAATTTCTTGACATCGGCGCCCGAATTCCGAAGGGTGTATTGCTGATGGGGGCACCAGGCACCGGAAAAACTCTGCTTGCTCGGGCCGTCGCGGGTGAGGCGGGCGTTGCGTTCTTCTCCATTTCCGGATCAGAGTTCGTAGAAATGTTTGTCGGCGTCGGTGCATCGCGTGTGCGCGATTTATTTTTGATGGCAAAAAAATCATCACCTGCCATTATTTTTGTTGACGAGATAGACGCGGTCGGACGCATTCGAGGTGTTGGTGCCGGTGGGGGAAACGATGAACGTGAACAGACATTGAACCAGATTTTGGTGGAGATGGACGGGTTTGAGCCGAACGAAAAAGTGATTGTCATGGCAGCGACGAACCGACCGGATGTACTTGACCCGGCACTGCTTCGTCCGGGACGTTTTGACCGCCGGGTGACGCTCGACTTGCCCGACCGCGAAGACCGAGAGTCCATTCTCAAAGTGCACAGTACCAAAAAACCATTTGCAGAAGATGTGAAGTTGTCGGTCATAGCAGAACGCACGCCGGGGTTTTCCGGTGCGGATTTGTACTCGCTCATGAATGAGGGTGCCATTCTTGCGGCACGCGAAAATCGTACAAAAATTTCACAATATGATCTGATACGTTCGATTGAAAAAGTGATGCTCGGACCTGAACGTAAAAGTCACATTTTGTCGAAAAAGGAAAAAGAAATTACCGCATATCACGAAGCCGGTCACGCCGTGCTCGCCTCTCTTTTGCCGTATGCCGACCCGGTGCACAAGATTTCTATCATCGCCCGAGGCAATGCAGGCGGGTACGTATTGAAACTCCCACTCGAAGATCGCAAGTTACAATCCAAGAAAGAATTTCTCGATGATATTGCTGTGTCACTCGGCGGGTACGTCACGGAGAAACTTTTGTTTGGTGACTTGACCACTGGTCCATCGAACGACTTGCAGGTTTCGACTGCGCTTGCTCGAGACATGGTTACCAAATATGGTATGTCAGATTTACTTGGTCCCGTGGCACTCGAAGGTCAAGGTGGAAAGGTACTGTTTGGTCGTGGTGTGGAGGAAAAAGTCTTTTCAGAAAAAGTTGCGACGGATATCGACGGGGAAATTTCTCGTATTATGAACGAAGCAGAAACAAAAGCGCGTATAACGATTACAGAAAATCGAAAATTGCTTGATACAGTTGCAAAACGACTGATTGAAGTGGAAACAATCGAGCGCGCAGAGTTCGAGCAAATCCTTGTTGCAAACGGCGTGACACCAAAAAGGAAACTGGACATCGAACATCAGGTGTAAACGAAAAGCCTGGGTGTGAGTCCGGGCAATTCCATAGTAAATTTTAGTCTTGACCCCAACGCTTGCAATATCTCTCCAGACACCTTCTTTTGAGATCTTATCCACAGATTTATTTGCATATAATTGTACCACGGTATAGTATGTACTTAAATACTAATTCCTTAGTTCACTTTATGGCAAAAATACAAGAAAAAGAAAAAGCAATTAAGTTGAGGTTGAAAGGGTTAAGTTATAGTCAAATCAAGATTATGATGGGATTAAGCAAAAGTACGCTTAGTAATTGGCTTTCGAAGTACCCACTTTCCCCTGAAAAAATAAATGAATTAAGGGGGTCAAGCCCACAACGAATTGAGAAATGTCGAAATACTAAAGCAAGAAAGGTTCAAGAAAGATTAGACGCAGTGTATAAAAAAGTATCTAATGATATCGGTGAATTAACTGAAAGAGAATTATTTATTGCTGGTGTGTATTTATATTGGGGAGAAGGTTCAAAATCAGAAAAAACTACGACAGGACTTTCAAATACAGATCCAGGAATGCTGAGATTTTTTCTAAAATGGTTGAGATTTCAACATGTTGATATTAAGAAACTTTGTATAACTCTACAATTGTATGTAGATATGGATATTAAAAAAGAAATAAAATATTGGTCGGAACAGTTGGGTTTACCAGTTGCTATCTTTAGAAAACCGTATGTAAAAAAATCAACACTTGCGGGTTTAACATATAAACGTGGGTTTGGTCACGGTACTTGTAACATCAGGTTGTATAATCGTGATTTGGCAGAGTATGTGCATATGGCTATGAAACGTATTGCAACAATGAATTTATGATAGTAGTGTGATATTATCACTTTAATTATATCGTGATAATATCCGCCCTTAGCTCAGTTGGTAGAGCAATTCTCTTATACAGAATGGGTCCATGGTTCGAGTCCATGAGGGCGGACAATGAAAAAGATTTCAAAAAAATTCTCCAAAAAGTTCGAACAACTAATAGATTTTATCCAATTTACACATGAGTTCCAGGAGGTTATTCGTGTTGCTCGGCCTCCATACCGCAAGCGAATGGAAAACGATGCTGAACACAGTTATCAGCTTGCAATGGTTGCGTGGTTTCTGATTGACCAAGATAAATTGAAATTGAACAAAGAGTTGTGTTTTATGTACTCGCTTGCACACGACTTGGTAGAAATTTATGCCGGAGACACTTTCTTTCTCGATAAAAACGCCAGTATCTCGAAACATACAAGGGAAAAAGATGCGTTGAAAAAAATACAGAAAAGATTTTCACATTTCAAGATGCTGGGAAAAGTTATTGTTCAATATGAAAACAGAGGAGATGAGGAAAGTAAATTTATATATGCTTTGGATAAAATACTACCAATGGTGCAAATTTACTTGGAAAACGGAAATTTGTGGAAGGAGACGAAATCATTTTTTGATCTTGTTGTCGAAAATAAAAACAAAAAAATTGCTTTGTCAGAACCTATAAATAAATATTGGCAGGAATTATTGGCTGAATTAACAAAAAATCGGAAAAAGTTTTTTCCAAAAAAATAGTTACCTAGGAAATTCGTTTGCCAGTTCTCTTGAGTTGTAAAACTGACCGGCGAGGGATCCGAAACTGTAGATTTGTGAGCCAATTGGGATTGGTGCGCCACCGGATTGCGGATTTGCTTTTGGATGTGAGTTGTCAAAACCGACATTGAAAAGTGTGGCAAGAATATCTGGCTGTTTTGAAATATCGAAGCCGGCCGTTTTCCATTGATGCTCAATTTCGGCCATATACAAGCCAGCGTAGAGATAACTCCAGTAGTGATTGTGCTGATCGGTGAGGCGAACGAAACGCACTTGTGAAATGTTTGTTGGAGTGGTGGTCGCAGGGAAATCGAGAATATGCTCGTATTGTGGGCCAAGATAATACGGTGATGTCGAGTCTTTGAGATTGTTTTCTATTTGGACCGCGGTGGCTTCTTTGATACCCATCACACCCCAGGAAAATTGCGTTTCACTGCCGAGAATTTTCAGTGGTGCAAAAAACTTTTCGTATGATGCGCGATCATCAAAAAAGAATCGGAGCTGTTCCGCCACAAGGGGAGCGATAATCAGTCGAGCAGGCACGCCGGAATCCTGCGCCGCGCGGTCGAGAGTTGGCTCATCTTTCAGTACCGCCGTGCGAAGCGTTTGCCATTCAGGAAGAGTTTGCCAGTAGTATTGTGTTGTGGTGGCATTACCCGCTCCGTTTACGTCCGCACCATTGAGAAAACTTTGTCGCTGGTTGTCTATGATACCGCTTGAGTTTGTCAGTCCGAGTCGCACGGCGATATAACCTACGGTCAACACAAAACCAATTATGGCAAACATTCCGATGATGGTGAACGCGACATTTCTCCAAAAATATTTTTTCATCGGACTATTCATATCACATCTCTCCATTTATTCAAAATGAATGGTGTTTTTAGTTTGAGCAAGGTAGTCTGCGATGACTGGGTAGCGGGTAAGATGTACATCTTCCTCAATGAGCTGTACGGCTTCAGTGCGAGCGGCTTCGACCATTTTCAGGTTTTGAATGGCTTCCATACCGAGATCGGAGATACCCCATTGTTTGCGACCATAGAGCTCACCGGCTCCGCGCTGGGCCAAGTCGAACTCGGCCAGCTCGAAGCCATTTTTTGCGGTGATGAGTGCCTTCAGTCGGTCTTGCGTCTTTTGACTTTTTCCTTCAGCAAAAACGTAACAGTGAGCTTGATGGTTTGAGCGTATCACACGTCCACGCAACTGATGCAACTGAGACAGACCGAAGCGTTCTGCACCTTCTATGATAATCATAGTGGCGTTCGGTACGTTGACACCGACTTCTACGACTGACGTTGCGACCAAAATATCCGTTTTGTGATCTTCGAAATCCGCCATAACCGACTCTTTTTCTGTTGGCGACATTTTACTATGTAGTGTGTCCACCATAAATTCTTTGAACACACCATCACCAAGTCTCTCCGCTTCCTCAGTCACCGACTTGGCAATCATGGCGAATTCTTTGTCCGGGTCGGGTTCGTTAATACGCGGGCAGATGACATACAACTGTCTGCCTTTTTTTAATTCCGCGCGGATTTCCTCATATGTTTTTTCCCGTTCATTCGGTGAGATTATTTTTGTAATGATCGGTTTACGACCCGCCGGCATTTGGTCTAGTAGTGTAATGTCAAGGTCGCCGTATACGGTCAGCGATAATGTGCGCGGAATCGGCGTGGCGGTCATAGAAAGAAGATGCGGAGTCAATTCAGATTTTGTGGTTATTTTTTGCCTTTGTAATGTGCCAAATCGATGTTGTTCGTCAATGATTGCATACGCGAGATGTTTGAACACGACACCCTTCTGTATGAGCGCGTGCGTACCAATCAAGATTGGTACAGAACCGTCTGCTACCCACTTGAGAAGTTGTGTGCGTGAGATGTTGGTTGATTGCCCCGGACTGCTTTTTGACGGAAAAATTCTGCATCCTGAACCCGTGATCAGCCCGACTTTAATGGGTAAGTGTTTGAAGTATACGATAAAATTTTCAAAATGTTGTTTGGCGAGAATTTCCGTCGGTGCCATGTACGCGATTTGCAAATTTCCGGAAAGTTTTTTACCTCTGGCATCTGTCGGTTGTGCTCGGGTTGCGGCATACACAGTAGTTGCGGCAACAGCCGTCTTGCCAGATCCCACGTCACCCTCGAGCAGTCGCGACATAGGGTATCCTCGTGTGAAGTCGGCGAGAATTATTTCAATTGCTTTTTTCTGGGATTCGGTCGGCGTAAATGGAAAACGTGACATAAAATCCGCCACGTCTTTTTTACTCGTCTGTATGTCAAACGTTTTCTGCGTGTTCCATAATTTTCGCTCCTGCTGTTTTTGCAGTTGAATAAAGAAAATTTCTTGGAATGCAAATCGCTTGCGTGCGGCGAGTGCATTATCCTGGTTCATCGGCGCGTGAATCCATATGATAGCCGTGCGAATTCCCGGCAGGTTGTACTTGTCCAAAATATCTTCCGGAACGGGGTCTTCGAGAGTGTCGAGTAAACCGCTTTTGAAAACCTTCTGGATAGTGTGATATATCCAGTGTGATGTCACACCTTTGCTCTCCGGATAAACAGGATAGAGGGCGTGTTCATCATGGCCCGGCCCGAATAGTGACTCTCCGACTGAATCGGGAAGTGTGCGTACTACTTCTATTTTCGGATTGCTCAGGTATATTTCCGTACCGTTTCTTTTTGCCGACACTTTCCCTTCAACGCGCACCAGCTGTCCGTTAATGACCATCTTGGCAATGTATGGTTGGTTGAACCAGACGAGTTTCACTCGCCCCGAGTCGTCTTCGACTATACCCTCACTCATCGGAATTTTTTTGACGTAGGCTTTGCTTGTTTTCAATCCTGAAATTTTGCCGTACACCACTGCGCTATCTCCAGCTACAAGTGCGCTAATAGTTTTAATCTCGCTTGTGTTGCCGTACCGAACAGGGAAGTAGTACAACAAATCCTCAATAGTTTTCAAACCAAGTTTGGCCAACGCTTTTTTGTGTCCCTCCAGTAGTCTGAATTCCACCTGTAATATCGAGTCCAATTTCATGGCTATATTATACACGATATTTCTGCCCCATTTTTTGGACCATTTTTTCTGCAACTAGTGCCGCGAGATTTTTGGAAATAATTTCCGCATCATACCCGAGAGCCTTGATGAGCTCCTTTTTTGTGTGAGATTTTTCGAGAATTAGTTTTAATATCTGTGAACGTTTCTGGCGATTCGAACCTTTAAAGGTTGATTGCTTTGTATAGTGTTTACTTTTCTTGTTTGGATTGTGAGTTTCTTTGAGAAACGCGCCATAATCAAACAGCGCCCAATACCATTCGCGCGGACTTTTCTTATCGAGCGTTTTTTCTATGAGCGGCATAATATCTCGGTCATGCACGGATTCTCTGTCAGTAAAAAAGAAATGAATAAATACCGAGCGAATATTTGTTTCAATAACCGTGACGGGTATATTCCAGGCAAATGCACAAATGTCGCCGGCAGTGGCGGGACCCACACCCGGAAGTGTTTGTAGAAGTTTGAAATTGCGCGGAAATTTTCCACCAAAATCCTTCTCAATTTTCTCTGAGCAAAGTTTGAGATATTTTGCTCGCCTATTGTACCCGAGTCCCTGCCATTCGCGAAGTACGTCCAAAAGGGAAGCTCCGGCAAGTGTGTGAGTAGTTGGGAACTTTTCGGTGAACGACATATACTTGGGCACCACTCGTGGGGCATGCGTTTGCTGAAGCATAATCTCCGACACCAAAATCTTATATGGGTCGCGAGTATGTCTCCACGGAAAATCTCTTTTGTGTGCACGGTAATGTGCCCAGACAGTTTTTTTGAACGCTGGAACTTGTTGGGTATTCGGTGTTAAGAAAGACTCTGTCATAATGTGTTCAAGTATACAAAAACACCACGACTGTGGAAAGTCGCGGTGTTTTTTTGAAAATCTATCGAGTCTCACACAGTTCGGTTGAACTTGCCAGTGCAGATTCGACGGAATGTGGGGCACAGATTGTGTAACGACCTTGGCCATCAACTTGGATTTTATATCCCGTATCTTCTTGCGTTCCACCTTGCGGATCCATTGGAAGTTGTGACGGAATGTATGTTGGGACAAGGCATGATTGTAAATTAGCAGG
>CAYNFW010000001.1:14365-22241 GCA_964396805.1 uncultured Candidatus Saccharibacteria bacterium
GGACCTGCTATACCAATTTCAACAGGTGTTCCTGTTGCAAGTGTTAATCCTGGGCACATGAATATTCCAGCATTATCGGCGATGTTTTGTCCGACCGCGTTCAATATCGTATCAATATTTGCTTGTCGCTGTGTGTTGCGAGCCTGAGCAAACTGACGTGCCGGGTTGATGGCAATGATAACAATGGCGGCGAGAACCGCGATGATGCCGATGACAACCAGAATTTCTATTAATGTAAAACCACTTTTTTCTCGACCTTGTGACAGAGTCGAATTAACCTTTTTCATATTTCGTGCGTTAAGTAAACGTAATAATATCTTAATTTTAATTCGAGACTTCACTTTGCACAATATACTTGTCCACATATTTCGAAACTTTGCACATTACTTATAATTCTTGTCGGGATATAAGAGTTATTAACGGAAGGGAAGGAATATGAGCTATCGATGATGATGCAATGTGTACTTCGACTTGCAGTGTTGTCCAGGTACCGCGAAATTCAGCGTGCGCATGGATATTGGCGTTTTTTGTATGAGTGAATGGATCTTCCATATCGTACTCAATCGACTGAATTGTGCACGTATCGTTGTCAATATAAATACTTTCACCGCCCGCGACCGGCACATATGATGTGTTTTGAGAGATGTCGAGCAAGGCTGTATTGATGCATGACTCTGCCAGATATTCGCTTTGGCGTTTCAATTCTCGATTCAGTTCGTTCATACGAGTCGACAAACTTCCACCACTCGCTGTGATAACAAGTCCGAGCAATACGGCGGAAATGATAATGGCAGACATCAAAGCGATGAAACCTCGAGATTTTTTTTGGTTATGATTTGAGATGTTATTCATTAGGGTAATATGTTTCTGAAAAATTTTGTGATACGACGGTACCGCTTGGCGTGCGAGCATTGATGGTAAAGTTTGCCTTGATTGATTCTGCTGGCGTGTCTTGTCCTATGGAATTGTACGTGAATATCGCGTTGCTAATCCATACAGTATCAGTGTTTAACTGTTCGACGGCATTTGTGCCGGTTTGCAGAGTCATTTTTTGATTTGAAATTCGAATGATAATTGGTTCACCGGAACTTGTGTTCAGTGTTATCACAGACAAGGTTGTACCGCTTGTATTGAGCGCCGGAGCGTTGATTGTATCGACGCCCGACAGAAGCCAGCGCATCTTACCAAGAAGAAAACCACCCTCCTCGACTAACTCCGTCTGCGTTTCATCACGATTTTTTGATTCCATGATGTTATACACCGACACCACCACACCTCCGATGAGAATGGAAAATAAGGCCATATACAAACTGAGCTCGATGAGCGTAAAACCTCGGCAATACTTTTTTGACATCGGGTGTTTCATGGTGTGTTATGAACTTGCGACAACAGACAAAAATCCCTTACCACTTGCGTCATTTGATCCGATGAAAAAATTATTTTTTTCGCAATCTCCGGACGGCGTGGTCGCACCTCCGTTCGGGATGGTCAGTGCCGCGAAGGGTAGTGTGTGTGCCGGGTCGGTAATATTCCAAATTTCGAATTGTGATGTTGTTACAAAAAATGCCAACCAATCTCGTACGGTTACATCGTGTAAACTTTCCGGTGTGGCGAGCGATGTCGTTCCGGTGGCTGTGTGAGGAATTGCCTGCGGATTGGAAATGTCGAGCGCGTAAAATTCGGGGATAGAGTCAGTTGGTCCAGGCAAGGTTTTGCTGGCAAGTCGTCCAAGATAGAGAGTGTTGCCTATGACAGCTACAGTTTTGCCGCTGTTGAATACACCGGCGGTGTCGTAAAATCCACTGACGCGATATGGGTGTGTCGGGTCGCTTACGTCGAGTACCGTCAGTTGTTCTTGTATGCCGGCGGACGAGTCGGTGGTATGGGCAAGGTACGCATAATTATTTCTGACAACAATATCATTGACTGAATACCCGATCACGTATCCTCCGACCCAATGCGGATGCAGGGGATTGTGCACGTCAATAATATTGAATTCCGGGCCGGTCGCTGTTTTGGAAAGTCCAAGATATACGTATCCGTTTTTATAGAAAATACTTTGGCCGACAGCTTTACCACCGGATCCTGTGACAAACGGAGCTGTACTTGTCGGAATTTCAAAGTTGAAAATAATTGCAGGCTCAGTCGGAGAAGAAATATTGATGACTTGCAGTTGCGAGCAGTTTTTAGCGGGGGTACAGGTCGAAAAATTCGACGCCACAGCGTTTGTGGCATACGCAAAAGCTCCGGTGCTCGAACTGGCGATGGTCACAGTATTGATGCCGGATATCGTAGTCGGAGAGTTGTCGAGCGATCCAGTCTCATGCGGATTTGTCGGATCGGAGAGGTCAAAAATAAAAAATGTTGGGTCGGTTGCAGAAGACGTTTTGTCCACGGTGACGTAGAGTCGATTGAGGTAGGCATCAACATCGCTTATCGAATATATATGTGATGGATTACCGACCAGTGTTGCAAAATCAGTTTCTGCGTTAAACACATGCGGATGTGACCAGTCCCCGGTCAAGTTTGAATCGCACGTATCATCATCTCCGAAGTTTTCAAAATCAGTGACAATTTCTTTCATGGTTGTGTGTTGCGGACGAAATGTGTTCGTATCCCACGCAACCGTCGCGGTAATTTCTTTGCTGAAGAAATCATGCTGTGACACTGCGAGTGTTGTTGCATATCTGCCATCATTGGTGGATGTGGCATTGAGCAGTTTGAAATCTTTTTGGGCTCGAGCTCGACTTTGAGCCAACATCGCCTCTGCGCGAGAAAGCGCATCGAGAGTGGTGTGGTTGTCAGTCAAAATTGATTGTCCACCGAAGGATAATAATGTGATGGCAGACAGAGAACACGTCACGATGGCCAAAGCAATAATAATTTCCAGTGTTACAAAACCGGTGCGGTATCGTGTGGAATATGTGTTTTTATCAATCATATATTTAATTCGTCCATGTGATTTGTCCGACTGAATTTGTACTGACAATCGAACTGTGACCGGAGGTATCGGTCATCGTTACACTCCATGTTCCTATCGGTACAGTGTGTGCATCACCGGAATTTTTTTCAAATACTATGTCGGTCGCTCCGGTTATGGTAACTGCCGAGTCAATCGGTATGATACGGTTTGTTTCATTGCTCGAATCGTACGTTACACCTTGAAAAAGTATTATCTCTCCATTTTCGATATGCACACCGTGTTCAGTGCCATCGAGGCAATCATCTCCGAGACAAAAATTGTTTTGCGCTTCATTTCTGGCTGTGTACAGTATGGCGATGAGGTTATTTCTTTCGTCCGTAAAGGAATATCGGTGCAGGCCGGCGATGTCGGTCGATAATGCCAGGCATGTTATGACCGAAAAAATTCCAATAACCACAACTGTTTCGATAAGAGTAAACCCACTATTTTCTTTTGTGTAATATGTAATGTGCATATTCTACGGATGTAAGTTTTGAGTGATGCCATAAATCGGAGTGATAATGGACACAGCGATAAAACCGATAACTAATCCCATAATCGTCATCAAAATCGGCTCAATAAGGGTTGAGATATTTTTTGTGAATTCATCTACCTGCTCTTCATAGAGTGAGGATATGTACAAAAAAGAATTCGATAGGTTGCCACTTCTCTCGCCTATAGAAATTATTTGAGTAAAAATATCCGGGAAGAGTAGTTTGTGCTTTTCAAAATATGAAGATATATTTTCTCCTCGATTTACGATGGGGGACAGACCGGCGAGCGTTTCTTTATACACACTATGTCCGGTCGTCTTAATGGTAATCGGTATGGCTTCCGAGAGTGTTGTACCACTTTTGAGTAACAGTCCGAGTGTGCGAGTAGTGTTCGCCAGAACGTATTCTTTTGTCATCGTGCCGACAAGCGGTAAACGTAGAAAAAAACCGTCGACAATTCTGCAAAGTTTTTTATTTTTTTTCCGAACAATGATGTATGTGACTATTACAGTCGAAATTATTGCCACAATAAGTAGCCCGTGTGACCGGATGAGAATACTCAGAGACATGACGATGCGCGTTGACAAAGGCAGGGTGATTCGAAGACTTTGAAACACCGGCATGATTTTTGGAAATAGATACATAACTAAAAATGCTGTAATGCCACATGTAGCCAGTGTCACTATCGCGGGGTACGCAAAAGCCGCAAGAATTTTACGTTTCAACGTCCGACGTTTGTTCATCTCGGTGGCAAGATATTCAAGATTTTCAGGCAATGTGCCGGATGATTCTCCAAACTGGATGATATGAATAGTAAATTCTCCAAAGACTGCCCCAAATTTTTCGAGTGAAGCGGATAATGATCGTCCCTCGGATATGTCAATGATAAGCCGATTGAGTATTCGAATGAAGTTTTTTGATTTTGTTTGTGTGCGGATAAGATCGAGACTTTCCAAAACCGGTATGTCTGCTTTGATGAGAAAAGATAATCGTTTTATAAAAAAGATTTGTTCGGTGGTCGAAACATGTGGTCGCTCATTGACTTTTTGCACGATTTCAAAAAGTATTTTTTTGTATTTATTCATGTATCACTCGGAGAATTTCTTCCAATGTTGTTATACCAGCAACAACTTTTTGCATCCCGTCCACAAGCATGGTGGTCATACCATTTCGCACAGCAATGTTTTTTATTTCTTGAGCCCCCGCCTTGCGGATAATCGCTCCTCGAATGTCGTCGTCGGCCACGAGCACTTCATTGATCGTTACACGCCCGCCATATCCGCTTCCGCCGCACGACTCGCACCCAACCCCTGTATAGACAGTACGTGTGTCGCCGAGCACATGAATCATTGCTGTCGCCGAAAAACTCTCCCGCAATGTTTTTGTTACCGGTACTGATTTTTTGCAGTGAGCGCAAATTCTTCGAACAAGTCGTTGTCCAATGGCGACATTCACTGTTGACGCAACTAGATATTCCTCAATGCCCATATCGAGCAGTCGGGGTAGGGTGGTGGCGGCATCGCACGTGTGCAAAGTGGAGAGAAGCAAATGTCCGGTCAACGCCGTGTTGACGGCGATGCCGGCCGTTTCGGCGTCGCGAATTTCACCGACCATGATGATGTTCGGATCTTGCCGGAGCATACTGCGCAAACCATTTGCGAATGTCAGCCCCGTCCGCACATTAACCTGAATTTGTTCAATGTTATTCACTGCATATTCAATTGGGTCCTCTATGGTGACAATGGATACTTCTGGTGAGTTTAGCATTTTAACTAACGTGTATAGTGTCGTCGTTTTACCGGAACCGGTTGGACCGGTGGCCAGGATCATTCCGCTCGAGCGATGAAGTGCCGAAATAATTTTTTGTCGGTCACCCAGACTCATCCCTAACGCTTCGAGTGTAAAATTTTCTGCTTTATCCGACAACAGACGCAGTACTGCATTTTCACCGTGGTACGTCGGTACTATCGAGACGCGCACATCGACACAGACCACATCAGTCGCATATCGAAATCGCCCATCTTGGGCCGAGTGATGTTCGTCCGTTCGCAATCTCGACATTACTTTGATACGAGAAATAATTTCTGAGTGAATATTTTTTGGAAATGAAAAACTTTCCTGCAGTACGCCGTCTACTCGCATACGAACTCGTATATCTCGTGCTGTGGGGTCAATGTGAATGTCCGATGCACGCATATCACACGCACTTTCAACCAAAGCGTCGATAAGACTGATAATGGACATATGTGTTCCGCGACCGAGCTCCAGAGAAACTTTTTCAGTGGCATGCGGAGACATGGTAGTTGAAATGATATATTTAACTATAATATATAAGTTTCGAAACTAAAAATATAAACAGTGGATAAGTCAGAATGAGGAAAATGATAAGTGGCAAAAAACCGAGAAACATCATATACTCACAATATGTTTAAAAACGCCGTAACTATGTATCGCAACGCGGTTATTCGTGTCGCATATGTTTTTGTACTCAAACCGATTTTCTTTTTGGCCGATCCGGAGCGAGTGCATGACAGGATGGTCGGAGTGGGTAAGTTTCTCGGCGAGTTTGCACTGACACGACGGGTGACCCATGTACTTTTTGATTTTTCCGACTGGCGACTCGAGCAAAATATTCTTGGTATCCATTTTAAAAATCCCGTGGGACTCGCCGCCGGGTTCGATAAGAATGCGGATTTGCTCAGTATTGTTTCATCAGTCGGGTTTGGCTTTGCAGAAGTTGGTTCCATTACTGGCGAGCCGTGCGCGGGAAACCCAAAGCCGCGGCTGTGGCGTCTACCAAAATCACAATCACTCGCGGTTCATTACGGTTTGAAAAATGACGGTGCGTCGTGCATTTACCATCGTGTGGCCAATAGATTGCGTACTGTGCCGGTCGGGACGAATATTGCAATGACCAACTGCCGGGACACTATCGACATCCACAACGCTATTCGCGACTACGCCAAATCGTTTCGTATTTTTGCCGAACGTGACTCCGGCGGAAGTTATTTCACGGTTAATGTCAGCTGTCCGAACACACTTGGAGGTCAGCCGTTTATGGATCCGGACAATCTCGATCTGTTATTGGCCGAACTCGACGCCATCCAAACTGTCAAACCGGTGTTCATTAAACTCTCGCCGGATGTCTCACTCGAAACGGTTGATCAGATTCTCGACATCGCGCACTCGCATCGCATACACGGTATCATTTGCACAAATCTGACCAAAAAACGTGACTCGCAAAAAATTCTCGACGCATATGTGCCGGCCATCGGGGGACTATCGGGTAAGCTCGTGCAAGATGCCTCGGATGCGCTTCTCGCACATATATATAGTCAGGAACATAGGCAGGGAAGTTCGAATAAAAATCATTTTGTTCTTATCGGTCTCGGCGGAGTATTCACAGCTCTCGACGCCTACAAAAAAATTCGCCTCGGCGCCAACCTCGTTCAACTCATCACCGGCATGATATTTGAAGGCCCTCAATCCGTCTCAGAAATCAACCGCGGTCTCGCAAGTCTCCTCATTCGCGATGGTTTTCAGAGTATCAACGAGGTCGTTGGTATAGATAACCCAGGAAGTAGGGTTTGATCGATGAGTCCAAAGACAGAAGGACATCGACAAGTTCAGGTATAGGACACAGCAAGTCGTCCGCTGGAACGATGAGTGGTCTCGAAACGGATGTGATACAGAAAACTTTAATAGTAATGATACTTCACATTTCTTCACACAAACTTGCGTAAGTGTGATATGCTGAAGGAAAGTAAGGTCACATTACAAGCGTGCTCAAGTTTTAATCATCACTACAATGGCTGACACCGTTCAAACATCATTTTTCAGACGCGTATGGAATTTCGCTAAGTCCGGTTGGGGGATTGCCATCGTCGTACTTGTGCTCATTGTCGTAGGGTACCTCATCTTTCACAAAGGAAAAAGCCCGTACACATTTGTGACGGTTACACGTGGACCGATTACCGAAGCTGTATCGGTCACCGGCAACACTACACCGATACAGAGCGTGACACTCGGATTTGAAAACGGCGGAACGATTGCGGGAGTGGACACCGATGTCGGACAAAAAGTGTACGCGGGACAGGTCTTGGCTGAGCTCAACGTCAGTGATCTAAACGCTCAACTTCGACAAGCGCAGGCCAACGTCGATACACAAACGGCAAAACTGGCCAGTTTAAAGGCAGGTGCACAACCGGAAGATATCGCATCGTCGCAAGCGGCTCTTGACAAAGCGAATCAAGACTTGGCAAACATGTACTCTCAGATTGCCGACGTGGCCAACGACAGTTTTAGCAAATCAAACGACGCGGTGCGCACACAGACAAACAGTTTGTTTTCTAATCCGGAAAACAGCAGTGTGCAACTGACATTCAACACAAGCGACAGTCAGTCGGCTACAAATGCAAAG
>CAYNFW010000002.1:0-21393 GCA_964396805.1 uncultured Candidatus Saccharibacteria bacterium
CTTAACCCTCTACTACTGCTTCTGCAGGGGCTACTACATTTGTTTCGTCCATAATAATTTTTAATTTAAATTTATAATTTATTCTTTACTCTTTGCAATCTCACTCAACGCCATAACAAAACCCTGAATTGGCGAATTGATAAGATTCACAAACTGCGCCTGAAGTGTCTTCATGCCCGGAATCTGAGCGACGGCAACCATCTCACTCATATTCATATATCGTCCTTCGAACACTCCACCAACAATCTGAATTTTCTTATCAAACTTTTTTTGAAACTCATACGTCTCGTGTGCCGGGTCGAGCAGGTCTGTGCCGTACACAATACCGAACTCCCCGGGCATCTCAGGCATCTCGCCCGCAATTTTCCCCTCACCGAGCACTTTGCGTGTCAGTGTTTTTTTGGCGATAGTGTAGCCAACACCCTTCGCGCGAAGAGCCTTGCGAATCTGAGCGGACTCAGCCACAGGCAACGCGTGAAAGTTGATGAACACCAAGGACGTCGAATCATTCACAATCTTCTTGAGCTTTGAGAGAATTTCTCCCTTTTTTTCTTTTGATAATGCCATAATATATTGAGATTAAAATCTCTTTTTGTAACCGACCTAAGGCTGAGTCGAAAATAGTTTTCGTCTCGGGAGATGGCGTGAGCCATTAAACTTTCGTATCCCCTGTCTTTGACCTTATGACACTACATTATACGAAATAAAATTTTTGTCAACCAATCTTATTTTATTTTATCAAACCACACTGGATCAATATCTTTAATGGAGAATTTTAGGCGACCACGTTCGTCAACTTCTTTGAGCACAACTGGCACAACATCACCAACTTTCAAAACTTCAGCAACGGTTTGCAAACGTCGTGGAACGATCTCGGAAATGTGCACAAGGCCTTCCGTGCCACCATTCACTCGGACAAACGCGCCGAACTCGGTGATTTTCACAACCTCGGCACGCATTCTGTCCCCGACCAGGAACTCGTGCGTCATATCCTCGATAATTTTTTTGGTTTGCTCGCAGGCCCCTTTTTTACCTGTGATGTAGACCGTACCGTCATCTTCGATGTCAATCTCCGCGCCGGTTTTTTCTTTTATCTCTTTGATTGTTTTTCCTCCCGTGCCGATGACCAGACCGATTTGATCGGGTTTGATGGTAATCAAAACAATATGCGGAGCGAATTCCGAAATGTGCTCGCGCGGTGCGGAAAGTTCCGCAGTCATCACCTTCAGAATTTGCAGTCGCGCCTGACGCGCTTTCTCAAAGGCCTCGGTCAAAATATGGAGCGGAATACCGGCAACTTTGACATCCATTTGCACTGCCGTCACACCCCTCTCCGTTCCCGCAACTTTGAAATCCATATCACCGTGATGATCCTCCGGCCCTTGAATGTCGGTCAGCACCACGAAATGCTTGTCGTCCCGCATCATGAGACCCGAGGCGATACCGGCAACCGGTCGAGTAATCGGCACGCCACCGTCCATCAGCGCAAGCGTGCCTGCGCAGACCGATGCCATCGAAGTCGATCCGTTCGATGCCATCGACTCCGCCACGAGACGAATAGTGTACGGAAAAATATCCTTTTTCGGCAAAACGGGCACAAGTGCTTTTTCGGCCAGCGCACCATGACCAATCATTCTGCGATTCGTCCCGCTCATTCTTCCGGTCTCGCCGACAGAATATGGCGGGAAATTGTAGTGAAGCATAAAGCGTTTCTCGCCTTCCTGCGTTTCCATGGTGTCGATGAGTTGGGCATCGCCCGGAGCACCGAGCGTCAAGACCGACAACACATGTGTGCCGCCACGATAAAAAATGCCGGAACCGTGCAGGATTTTCGACAGTCCGCCAGCCCGTGCAAAAAGCGGTCGGAGCTCATCAGTGCCACGAGCGTCCGGACGCAATCCTCGCTCGATAACCTCGGTATGTATCGCTTCATCTATTTTTTCCTGGATATAATCCTTGGCCAAATTTTTTTCTTTACTGTCTTCGATAACTTCGATTTCTTTATTCCATAATGTCACAAGCTCCGACAAATCCTCCTTGCCGGCGTTTCCGGAAAAAACTTTTTTCATAAAAATAGGCGCGATTTTTTCTTCGAACAATGCGACGATTTGCGCGGACACCGTCGGTTTTGGAATGCGTACTTTTTGCACATTGAAATCTGCAAAAATCTTTTCCTGAAATGCTTGTAGCTTGGCGAGCTCCGCTTTTGCCAATTCCATTCCTTTCATAATCTCCGCTTCCGGAATTTCGTTACTACCGATCTCAATCATGTTTATATTCCCGTCCTTGCCACAGGCAAGCAAATCGAGCTGATAGTTGTCCGTATTCCGCTGTGTGTATGTCGGATTGATTTCAAACTCCGCATTTTTTCCCACACGCACAGCCGAGACCGGACCATTCCACGGAATTTTCGACGTGCCGAGAGCAATAGACGCACCAAGCACTGCGAGCACATCCGGATCATCTTCACCGATAGAGAGTACTGTTGTCACGACCTGTATGTCGTGACGAATCCAGTTGTCAAAAAGCGGCCGAATGGTTCGGTCAACGATTCTGCCGGAGAGTATGGCTTCGTCCGTTGGTCGCCCTTCCCTTTTTTGAAAACGACTACCGAGAATTTTCCCGGTAGCGTAAAACTTTTCCTCAAACTCGACTGACAACGGAAAATAGTCTCCTCCATCCTTTGCCTCCTTGGCCATCACCACCGTTGCCAGAACCACTGTGTCACCATATCTCACAAAACATGAACCGTGCGCCTGGTCAGTCAAATCGCTAAACTCAACCTCCAGCTTCCGTCCCCCGCATTCCGTCGCGTATGTTTTTGTTTTCATAATATGCAATTAGTTGTAAGTACCATAGGTATATCACACTTACTGTCCAAAGAAAAAGCGGTAGATGGCGTCGCACCAGGTAATCGGCCAGGCGAAGATGCGATGAATAACATCCGTCCGTGGCGGAGCAATAAAAACGGTCGCAGATGCGTCTGCAGTTTGAGATACAGTGGACGTGGCAGAAACGGCTGACATTTCGACATGGCTTGTAGAAACTACCTGAGAAGCCGCCGATGAATTTGGTACAGCACGCGATGAGGAGGCAGAGGCGGTGACTTCGACAGTCGCCCGCGTGACAGATGGAACTATCGGCGCGGACACTGCGATACTGATAGGTTGCGTGGCGGTGAAGACCTGTTTGCTCGTGCGAGCGGTGGCCACAAGCGACAGGACAAAATTACCGACGGTGCCATCCTCGTAGTACACTGTCCGGTTTGCAGTATTTTTACTCATCGTCGTGCTCGTCGAAATTTTCTTGCCGGTCGACGTCACAAATTGTCCGGTCGGTGACGAAGATGTAAAAGACAACGCATATGTTTCCGAAACCTGTGCCGGGGAACCGCTTGAATCCTGCGATTGAATTGTAATGGGATGAGAAATAACATTCGGCGCCACAACCTGCGGCGAGGTAATGAACACAAAACCGGACATGAAGACTAGATATTTTTTCACGGTGATACCGATACCCCGGCCGATGCGGTTGGCACCTCAGTGCTCTGATAGATACGTGTTGCGAAAATAATCAAAAAACTGAGCATGACGATAGCCGCGAAACCGAGAAGAAACTTGAAGAAATTTTTATCAAAATAGTTGGACATGCTATTTTAAATTGGCCTGAAACTGTAACAGAGCGGAATCGTTTGGAATTTTTACCAAACCTTGAGTGATGACCATTTGAGCCTTAGTCGTGTCTTTCAAAACATCGTGACAGAATGTCGCATACTGAACATACAAATACGCCTGCGTCGGACCTTGGGTGATAGCTTGGATGTAATACTGCTCGGCCAGTGTGTTGTCGTGCAAATAATATCCGTACAAATCTGCCAAATCCCCGAGAGGCACATGGTCCGTCGGAGCAAGGCGAACGGCATATTTCCATGATGTTACGGTCCCGGTGAAATCTCCCGCCATTTTTTGGTAGATACCGAGTTGAATCCATCCGGCAACGTTAGTTGGATCTTTTTTCAAAGTTGCCTCCAGTGTACTAACTTTTTGATTGAGCAATGTTTGAACATCGGGTGTGAGTGGCGCGGATGCGCTAAAGGTCACACCGTGAGTCAAATCCGGAACCGGTTGTGGAATTGTCGTACCCTGCGCCGGCACTTGAGTGACGGTGTAGTTCGGTGTGGTCGTTGATTCAAGTGATGTTACGGTCGTCGAGGAATTCTGTGCCTGCGGTACGGTAGCCACCTGCCCGGAACGTCGCGCCACTGCCACCCATACGAGAATAATAATGCCAATCACCAAAATTCCAATCAGTATGTTGTTTTTTCTTATCATACCAACATCCTAGCATAAATCTACTTTTTGCAAAAACTTTTGACACCAAAAAACCGCCCATTTCTGAGCGGTTTTTCGGTAACCAGCAAGTAGTTTTTATACTACCTGTTCACAAGAGGTTAGTTTGATCGAGTCTGGATGAGACCGGATGATGGCAAGCCAACGATTCCGTAGCCGTTTGTCCAATCAACTGTTCCTGAAGCTGAGACTCCTGTTGAATCTGGTGACCAGATGATTGAGCCTCCTGTAAGAGCAGCGTTGTTTGCGGCAGCCATGTTTGCTCCGAGAAGAGCTGGGTATGACGAGTCACCCTGAAGTGTTGTCGAGACGGATGAGCCAGTTTGTGTTCCGGCAACCGTACCGCGAAGTTCAAAGTAATATGTCGTACCTGCTGGAACCGTCACGATAGATGCAGGAGTGATTGTCACTGCGCCTGTTGAGCCGGTTGGGGAAACATTGCTTGTCGAAATCTGACCTGACGTAAATCCGGAAATGCCTGTCGAGTAGCCACTATCTGTGTAACCAAAGAGGTTAACAGCAGTCACTCCACCGCCAGCAACAAGTGATGATGTTGCGACTGTGAACTTGAACTGATCGAAGCTTACTGGACCTGCACTATTTGCAGTAATTGCAAATCGCATCAAGTGTCCGTCTGTCATACCTGACGAGTTGAGTGTTCCGAGAGCGAATGTAGGGAACGAGTTGAACGCTCGGATACCGGATACAGCTGTTGAAGCTGATGAGCCGGCTGTCGCAAGGTTAATCGTTGAACCTGAATCTGCTCCTGTACCTGAAGTACCGAGTGTATCAGCACCGTTGACATCGATTGCGATCAAATCGCCTTCGGTGCCCGGCTGTGATGTACCGATATCTGCAAGGTCAGCCTTAACTGTCAAGATAACATCTGTGTCCTTCGTTAAGAGAACTGGCGTGTTGAAGGTTGATGTAGCGTATGGACTTGTTCCAGTGAATACGGCTGAACCAACCTGTGTGTTTCCATTCCAGATCGTAACCTGCTGAAGGTCAGCAGCTGAAGATGATGCTGTGTTTGTCAATTTCAAGCCGAGTTTCTGAAGGTTGATACTTTCGTTTGAAGCTCGGAACTTGTATGCAGCTGCAACATTACCAGTAGATACACCGGCAGCAATCGCGTACGAAGGTGATGAAGGATCTGTCGTGATAACGAGTGTACCTGCATTGACTGTCTGGTATTGACCATTTGATGCTGAAAGTGTAGCGGTAATAGTACCTCCTGATACTGAACCTGTTACACCTGTTGGAACTGTTTGCATGCCCCACTCCCATCGACTATTCGTAGTAGCACCTGAAGAAACATTACATGTAAGTGTAAGTGTCTTAATTGCGCCCTTTGGAATAACTTCCTGCTGATCAAGCGTGAATGTCACGTCTGTACCGGAAGTAACTGTCGATGCTGGGTTAACAACGTTTGAACCTGTGTTCAAAGCTGTCGTACCATCCCATAACTGACATGAGTTAAGTGAATTTGCGGCTGCATTTCCACCGTTGAATGTCAATCGAAGAGGAATCGATGAGAAACGAATATCCTCACCTGACTGTGATGCATCAAACTGGTAGTTAGCAAATATGCGTGCGTTTCCGCCGGCAACAATGTTTTGTGCCGTAGGAGTTGTCGCAACACTGACGTTAACTGCGCCAGATTTGACCGTCATGGTGTTCAAGTTGATTGCACTGTTGAATGTAGCAAGACTGACTGAGTTACCAGTTGTCTGACCCGTCACAGTTGTCCAATCACTCGAAGGTGTGAACGAAGCTACGATTGTACCATTGCCGGCAAATCCGGATGGAACTTTACCCTTCAAAGTATATGTGTGTACACCTGTTGGATAAGTAATCGTATCTGTAAAGGTTACTTTCTGTCCTGTTCCATCAACAACTGCATCAACTGGACCGGCAACTACCGCTCCGTTTGAGTCAACAACTGTCACACTGGTCAGGAATCCTGTACCTGCTGTGAAAGCTGTACCTGATGTTGTTGCAAAGTGGAAAACTGAACTCTGTACTGTAACCGGCTCACCCTTGAAGTTCGTGTCGTATCCACCGAGAACCTGGTTAGACACGTTGACTGCAATGTTCTGAGCAGGAACAGAAGATGACTTCTGAATCGTTGTTACAGAACCTGAACTTACTGTCAAAATGTAACCCTGGAACCAAGGTGTAAAGGCTGCACCGTTACTACCAGTAAAGTTACCACAAGAAGTAGCACAACTGTTTGCAGACACTGCATTTGTACCAGCTGGTGGTGTAATGCCGTATCCATATGTCACACCTGAAAGGTAGACATCAGTTGTCTTATAGAGGTCAAACTTGACTGTTCGTCCCGCTGAACCTGAACCGGTAACATCACCCTGGACATATACATCAACAGAGTTGCCTTTGTCGATAAGAATACCGCCTGGGAATGTTGATGTGTAGTACTTACCATCTGGAGAAACAGTTGTCGGATATGCAGTACCATTGACATATGTCATAACATTTGACAAGTCAGTAGCACCTGCTGAACCGGACTGATTCCATCGAACTGACCAAAGTTTAACCTGCTCAGCTGAACCTGCTGTCAAACGGAAAGCTGAAAACTTGTATCCCGTGACGCCTGTTGGCTGTGTCTGAGAAGAACCTGGATCAAATGACGATGTTCCGAGAGAAACGTTACCCAATGTAAGCGTACCGTTGATTGTCTGCTGTGCGCCTGTGATTGGAAGTGAACCTGAGAGTGTAGCTGTCGTATTGACTGCTACAATATCGAGACCTGCAACCTGGCCAGCGTATGATGCCATACCGTTCGCAAGTGATGTCATGTTGCCAGCGATTGTCAAAGTCATTGAAGTACCAGCCTTGACGACGAATGGATCGCCGACCATAGCCTGGTGATTTGAATTCAATGTCTTAGCAATACCGAGCTGGAGACCGTTCTGGTCCAAAAGGACAATGCCGTTGAAGACAGCATCCTGTGCAAGACCTGATCGCTGGACAGTGATCGAGTTGACTGTGACGTCAGCTGAACCTGCTGTCAAAACGATTGTTGTGAACGGAACTCGAGCTGCACTTGCAGGTGCGAGCGAGTTAGCAGGCTGTGTTCCGGCAGTAACCGTCAATGCGCCTCCTGTAGGAAGTGTTGTGGTTCCTGTCGATGAACATGGCTGTCCTGTTGTTGAACTATAACCAACAGATGATATACATCCTGCAGGATATGAACCGGTTGTTGTACCAGTTGTACCGCCCGTAGATGGACCGCTCATTGTGTTGAGTTTAGCTCGTGTAACTGGACCTACGTAGCCTACTGCAGGTGTGATGCCATTAGCAAGCTGGAATTTGATGACAGCCGCTTTTGTAGCATTACCAAAGTACGATGTTTCCATACCTGGTGATCCTGCGCCTGTTGAAGCGACTTGTGTAGCAGCACTCATGTTAAGAACTTTTTGAAGATTCATAACATCAACGCCTGTACTACCAACCGTGAGGTTAGTATTAAACGTGTAGCCGGTTGACATTGCTGTCGAACCAGTAGTACCGAGTTGTGATTGAAGGGACTGAATTGTCGCCATCAAACTGTTGATCTGGGACTGTATGTCCGCAGCTGTCGCAGCACTTGCAGGTGTTGCCACCATGAAGCTGAGCGCCATTGCGAATCCTACAAAACCAGCAACAAACTTGAGAGTTCTTGATTTTGTTATCATATAATTTTAATAAAATAACTTTCCTTATTGTTACTACTAATAAAGTTGTATAAGGAAAATCATTGAGCAAACAATTAACTGAAACTAATAATTTCGACTAATAATTCTATCTTATATATAACTCATATCTCCACATGGTGGCGGAGCCGAGCCATTCGACACAAGACAGAAAAATAGCGGACGAGAATTGGACTGAATTTCTGACATACTTACCGATACAGAAAAAGACGTTCAGAGGAGCTACTGCAAACGCTAGAAGCGTGCAATAACATACAACTAAAATCCATATGAAGTTGTCAACGAACTTCTCACAGAGTAAGTATATATTTTCTCCGTGAGACTTCCAAATATACCTATGTGGATAACTCCGAAAATAAGCCGGTGATTGGGTCGTGTGACCAAAACAGAGGCTCCGAAGACATACTTCTCCACACTGGGTAGTATTCCAAAAACAAGCGCAAAAGTCAACTATATATAGTCTATACCGGCACTAGTCTGGATTATGAAGAGAAAGGGTGTACGGGCTGACTAAACAACCGGGTTTTTGAGAGAATACCGGCTCCAGCGTCTTTCGCCGGTTTTTGCCACAATGCCGTTTTCTATGAGAGCGATGAGCTCCCGTTGAATGGTCTTTTCACTGCAGTCTTTAATAACATCGCTTATGTCCTTTATGGTTAAATCCTTCTTTTTCTTGAGCAGGGACAATATAATGTTTTGGCGATTAGTTTTTTTGAATATGACTGGTTCAGCAGAAGCGGGCTTAATGTCTTTTACCATATCCTCCGGTTTTGATTGGATGTGGACAGGTTGAGACTGAGCGATATCAAAAAATGTCTTTGGCAATGCGGTGTGTTCGGAGTCGGTTGATCGTGTCTTTGATGCAGAATTCAATACGGTCAAGAGATGATAAAACTCCTTTTTTAATATGGAAAAATTCATGGAGGATACCAGTCCTGATCGCGAAGAAATCTCGAGCAGAGAAACAATCTCCAACACTCGAGTTTCTATAGCGTTACCGAAGACGCTTCTCTCCGCCACAATGGTGTCTTTATAGCCCAACATAAAAGACAAAAGCTCCCCCACTTTTTTACGCAAAGCCCACTTCATCGGTTCGCTCTCATTGAACAAGTTGGTAACCATGTACAGAGCCGTGGCAAGCTTTTCTGTCTTTTTAAATACATACACAAAAGTTTCGTCCTTTTCAAAATATGAAATAGGGTCTATGTTTCTATCGGACACTGATGGTGTCGACACTTTATTTTCTTCAGAATTTTTTTGATTTTGATTGTCCATTTGAATGACCTATATTGTCTTATATGTCTCTTATCTGTCCTATATATCATACAACATTTGTCTTTAAATCACAAGTGTGTCTATTATACTCTCCTCAAGGACACGGGCGCAACTAGTCATGACATCATTTTTATTTCCCTTTCATTTCTGTTAAAATAACGTCATGGCAAAGAAACTAAAAGATAAGAAAGAAAAGAAAGATTCTCGGTCTGATGAGAGCCCTTCGTACTTACAAGAAAAAACCATACGCGGAATCACAGCCATTGCTTTTTTCATTCTCGGATTATTTTTTACACTTTCCGCCGGACCTTTGGACAAAGGTGGACCGGCCGGTCGCGGTGTATATGAAGTCTTCCATTATTTGTTTGGCATCGGATATTACCTTCTGCCCATCATATTTTTTATTCTCTGTATTTCCTTTTTCAAATCTTTGCAAAAAAAATTGGCACTAACACATACTATAGGTGGGTTATTGCTGTTTGTCTCTTCCCTCGCCCTCATCACCATTGTCACACTGCCCGATGGACGCGGCGGTCTTGTCGGTGGATTTATTTCCCAACCGCTTATTAGTCTCTTTGACGTGTATGCCAGTGTCAGCATTCTCATTGCCTTCATCGTCATCTCTTTTCTTATATTGTTTGACACGTCAATCAGCTTCGCATTCATCGCTCGCCTATTTGGAAAAAAAGACGAATTGGAAGGCATCGACGGTGTCGGTGGTATCCCGCATGCCGAACCTATCATTACCGCCAACGGCCAGGTAATTGACCAAAAGTATGAGGATGCTCAGGCAAAAGAAATACTGCAAGCCAAAAAAGTTGCTCCAAAAACTGAAGCTGTCAAAGACGAGTTCGGCATCTCGCCACTATCCTTCAACGGTAAACCATTCACTCCCCCTCCCCTTTCGCTTTTGGAAGTTGACCGTGGCAAACCAGGCGTCGGTGATATCAAAGCCAACTCAAACATCATCAAACGTACCCTGGCAAACTTTGGTATTCAAGTGGAGATGGATGAAATCTCCATCGGACCATCCATCACCCGGTATGCTCTGAAACCCGCCGAGGGCGTCAAACTCTCGCGTATCGTTGCTCTGCAAAATGACCTTTCGCTGGCGCTAGCGGCTCACCCAATCCGCATTGAAGCTCCAATTCCGGGCAAGTCCCTCGTCGGCATCGAAATTCCGAACAGTACCAAAACAACTGTTGGTCTCGGTTCCCTTCTTGCCTCACTTGAATTCCAAAACTCTGACAAGCCTCTCTTTATGTCTCTCGGCAAAGGTATTTCCGGTATGTCGTATTTCGCCAATCTTGCCAAATCCCCACACTTACTCATCGCTGGTGCCACCGGTTCCGGAAAGTCCGTCACCATTCACGCCGTCATTACGTCCCTTCTGTATCGCAATTCTCCGGACAATTTGAAGTTTATTATGGTCGATCCGAAACGCGTCGAGCTGACGTTATACAATAAAATTCCACACCTTTTGACACCGGTTATCACCGACGCCAAGAAAACTATCCTGGCTTTGAAGTGGGCAGCCAAAGAAATGGATCGTCGATACGATATATTGCAAGGAGAATCGCTCCAAAACGTCGAATCATATCACAAAAATGTCGTAGAACCGCAGATTAAAAAAATGTCGCGCAAGTCTTCCGACGATGCCAAACCGTTTGAAACAATGCCGTATATCGTTATCGTTATCGACGAGTTGGCCGATATCATGCAGGCCTATCCGCGCGAACTCGAGTCTGCGATCGTTCGCCTTGCCCAAATGTCCCGCGCCGTCGGTATTCACCTTATCCTTTCCACTCAGCGACCGTCGGTCAACGTCATCACCGGTCTCATCAAAGCCAACATTCCATCACGTATCGCACTCCAGGTGGCATCACAAATTGACTCCCGAACCATTCTCGACATGAGTGGCGCGGAAAAACTGCTCGGTGCCGGCGATATGCTCTACCTTTCCGGTGAAATGTCACAGCCACAACGTATCCAATCCGCGTACATTTCCGAAAACGAAGTCAAGGGTGTGGTCAAATACCTTGCCGAAAGTTACGAAAACGAAGTCCCGAGTGAAATTAATCTAACGGGCGAAAACCAAAAGAATTCCATTTTCGAAGCAACAATGAACGACGACAAAATGGAAGACGAGGATGACTTGTACGAAGAAGCTCGCCAGACAGTCGTCGAAGCCGGCAAGGCATCTACATCCTACCTCCAACGCAAGCTCGGTGTCGGCTATGCTCGCGCCGCACGACTGATAGACATGCTCGAGGAACGTGGTGTCATCGGTGCGGGAAGCGGTGCCAAACCTCGTGAAATACTCGGCGGGTCGGCATCGGGCGAACCGGCTGAAACAAACGACGGACAATAATTTCATGAATCAAAATATCGTTTCGGTCGTCAGAATTACCGGAGTCTCCCTGCTTGGACTGCTCATCGGAGGCTATGGACTCTTTCAGGCACACAAATACATAGAAGGACCGGTGGTGGCCATCGACAGTCCCCAAAATGGCGTCACGTACAACTCCCCGCTCATCGAAGTGGAGGGTCACACCAAAAATGTGGCCTACTTGACGCTCGACGGCCGGCAAATCTTCACTGACACCTCCGGGCGTTTTGACGAGAAATTGCTCCTCTCTCCAGGATATACTATACTTACCCTGGTCGCTCGGGATAAGTTTGGTAAAGTAGTTTCGAAACAGGTACAATTGATATTGAAGGAATATTAATCGCATAATTTTAATACAATGCAAAAGAAAAAAGAGAAGAAAGAAGAAAAAGGCGAGGTCGGCAAAAATAACGTGACCGACACGCTCCGAGACATCCGCACCAAGTTCGGTGAGGATGCTATTATGATGCTCGGCGACAAACCGCATGTCGACGTGAATGCCATTCCAACCGGCTCGATCGGTCTCGATGCAGCACTCGGTATCGGCGGAGTACCTCGCGGACGTATTATCGAAATTTTTGGACCTGAATCGTCCGGTAAGACTACCCTCTCACTTCATATCATCGCCGAAGCGCAAAAGCTCGGCGGTATATGCGCCTTTATCGACGCCGAACACGCAATGGATCCGGAATATTCACAGAGACTCGGCGTGAAGATTGATCAGTTGCTCATTTCCCAACCGGACAACGGCGAGCAAGCGCTTGAAATTGTCGACTCACTTGTGCGTTCCGGAAAAATAGATGTCATCGTGGTCGACTCCGTTGCGGCACTGACACCAAAAGACGAGATCGAAGGTGATGTTGGTGCATACCACGTCGGCAAGCAAGCGCGCCTCATGTCTCAGGCACTCCGCAAACTGACAGCAATCGTTGCCAAGTCGAAAACAGTGGTGATTTTTATAAACCAAATCCGCATGCAAATCGGTGTGATGTTTGGCAACCCAGAAACCACTCCGGGTGGTAAGGCGTTGAAGTTCTACACATCCGTGCGTCTCGATATTCGCCGCATCGCTCAGATTAAAAAAGGAGAGGAGGTCATGGGTGGTCGCGTCCGGGTGAAAGTGGTGAAAAATAAAGTTGCCGCACCGTTCAAACAAACCGAGTTTGATCTCATGTACAACGAAGGCATTTCGCGTGAAGGTGAAATGATTGCCCTCGGCGAGAAGATGGGCATCATCCAGAAATCCGGAAATTCGTATAAATATGGTGATGTCGCCATCGGCCGAGGATATGACTCGACACGACAATTTTTGAAAGATAAAGCTAACAAAAAAATGGCTGATGAGATTATGAAAAAAATCCGTGAGCAGTTGCACAATAATGGCGGGAGTGTGGTTGCAAGTTCGGGTGGTGACGAGTCGAGTTCGAGCGAAGAATAAAAAATGGACAAGAGAAATGCCTGCCGTGAGTTGACCCACGACAGGCATTTTTTGATGACGAAATGTTTTTATTTTAGTGTGACCGCCGCCGGTACCGCTCCGATAAGAGCAGACAAAATATCATCACGGCGATGACAGCCCCCATCGCCTGGCCGATGGTGTGACCGGCCTTGTACGTCTCAACCACATGGGGGTTGAGGTGGGCGGCAGACGCCCATACCATATTGACCCATACCGACAGACCGGCGATTTCGTCACCCCACCACCCATACCACATAAGAGTGACAGCTCCGACAAAGGCGGTCATCATGACGTATTCGATCCACCCTACTTCCTTATTGGACATCCTTGTCCTCCTGCGCTGTATTGTACACCATAAGACGTGTCTTTGTCAAGTAGATTTCAAGGCTAATTTAAGCTATATTTTGTAAGTTACAATTCTAAAAAATACTATTATGGCAATGCTAGACTACAGTGAAATAACGAAGGGTAAGTACATCGTGTACGAGGGTGATCCGTATGAGGTCATGGACGCGCATGTGTTTCGGAAGCAACAGCGCAAGCCGGTCAACGCGGTCAAGCTTCGAAACATGATTACAGGCAAAATCACCGAGCCGTCTTTCCATGTGTCGGAAAAAGCTGAGGAAGCGGAGATTGATAAAAAAGAAGTAAAATTTCTGTATGCCAACCGTGGCGAGTATTGGTTCTGTGACCCAAAAGATCCTGCGCAACGTTCTTCCCTCTCCGAAGACATCATCGGTCCGCGTGGTAAATTTCTCAAAACCAATACAGTCATTAAACTCCTCATGTTCGGTGAGCGCATCATTGGTGTGGAAATGCCAATCAAAGTTGACCTCAAAGTGACCGAGGCACACGATGCCACTCGCGGTAACACTGCCCAAGGCGCATCAAAAGCGGTGGTGCTCGAAACGGGAGCGACTGTGTACGTACCGATGTTTATAAAACAAGGTGAGATTATCCGCATCAACACCGAGACCGGCGAATATGCCGAACGCGCAAGTAGCGGGTTTTAGAATTAGTTTTGAAATTGTAACAAACTTTCATAATCTGGATGCAGTTCTAGGTAGACAAGAAAAATAACCCGAGCTTGCCTGAGTGCGCAAGTGAGGGTTATTTTTTGAAGTCTAACGACGAAATGCGCCGGATTTGGAAGTTTTATCGTGAGACAAACGGAAGTAGACCCATGAAGCGAGCGTACTTGATGGCAGTTGAAAGCTTGCGCTGGTTTTTTGCAGTCACGCCGGTTTTCTTACGAGAAATCATTCGCGCGTGCGGGTTCAAAAATTTCTTCAATAAATCGACATCCTTGTAGTCGATGTGTTTGATATGATTTTGGGTGAAGTAACATTCTTTCATGGTTTGTAATATTTTAAAATTGATTTCTTAACTTGTAACTAGAATGGGATGTCTTCCGGGTTTATCTCTTCCTCCGGATATTCGATGGTATCGAGTGCCTTCTTGTCATCGTCGTGTGCTGGAGCCCCTGAAGTTGCACTGCCTGACGATGCCGGTGCAGAATATGATCCGCTCGTACCGCCACCGGCGGTGCCGGCAGTTCGTGGACCAAACTGTATGCGATCTGCAACAATCTCTGTTCGGTATTTCTTCACACCTGCTGCGTCATCCCAGCTTCGCGTTTGCATTCTGCCTTCAACAAGCACTGAACCTCCTTTTTTCAAATACTGTCCGACGATTTCCGCCTGGCGACCGAAGACAACGACATTGTGATAGTCGGTGTTCTCTTGCTTGGCACCGTTTTTGTCCTTCCAGACGCGGTTGGTGGCAACGGAAAATGTTGCCACCTGAATGCCAGACGGCAGAGATTTCAACTCTGGGTCGCGTGTCAAGTTCCCTATGATAAGCGCTTTGTTTAGATACATAATGGTTGGTTAGAATTATAATTACGTAATACTGAAATTATATACCGAGAGTGGAATATTACGCAATAACAAGACTGTCGATACTTTTATCAATCTCCTCCGGACTTGTCGGTTCGGCTTCGGCAACCTCCGTCATAGTATCATCCGACAGCAAACCACCCATTTTTTTATCTTCTTTTTTGATATTCATTTTGCCGTTCAAAAGAGTGTTTTCGCGGACGGTTTTGATGAGCAGATATCGGAGCACTGCGTCGTTTGCGTCCATGGCTTTTTTAACCATTGCGATCTCCCCCATCGGCACATCGAATTTCATCCAACCAAAATGTCCAGCCGTGCATTTGTGGCGAGTCGTACCAACAACTTTTGTCATAGAGTAGGCTAGGTCAACCAAGACTGGATTTTCGTCAGAAATGAGTGCCCCACCGGCTTTTTCGACGGCTGATTTCATCTCAGCGACCTGTGTGGTAACCTGTGTCTCGTCGAGCATGGGCAGGAGCAAATACGACACCTCATAGACAAGGCGTGCGTCGACAATTTCGTCCGCTTTTTTGGTCACTTTCGCGACTTTTTCCTCTATTTTTTCCATGACACCTACACTATCACAGATGAGGTTCCTGTGCAAATGTCAGGATAGGCCAAAAGAGTGAACTGCATTGTCACGAAGCTGATACTTGACCACTACTGGATTTTCGGTGCGAATACGAGAAATTGCAGAGATGACTTCGGGGACATATAGAGGCGAATTTCGCTTGCCACGATATGGGACAGGCGCGACGAATGGCGCATCGGTTTCGGAGAGAATATTTTCAAGTGGCGCGTATTTCACATACTCATCATAGTCGTGAGTAAAAGTCAGCACTCCACCAAAGGATACAGTAAAGCCAATAGCCAGGAAGCGCTTGAGCGCGTCCAGGTCGCCCACAAAAAAATGGGCGTTGCCGCGAAGTTTCTTCCCTGCCACACGCGCATGCGATTCGAGTATGTCGAGTGTGTCGCGATATGCGTCAAAGGAAATTTTATCTGCCGGACGAACATGGAGCATGAGTGGTTTGCCGGTTTCAATCGACAGAGCAATGTGTCGCTCAAATATTTTTTTCTGCACTTTTTTGATTTCTTCCGCCCTTACCGGGTCAAGTCGAAAATAGTCAAGACCGCACTCACCCATCGCCACAACGCGCGAATTTTTGGCAAGTTCCGTCAATCGTTCGTCGAATACTGACTGACCCGTCACGTCTCCGGGGTGTTGTCCGACACACGCAAAAACGTTGTCGTACTTTTCCGCAAGCTCGACACATTTCTGCGACGACTCGAAATCCACCCCAACCGAAATCGTTGCGATGCGAGCATCTTTCATTTTCTGTATCTCGTCTTCTCTATCCGCATCATAGTCGGGAAAATAGAGATGCGAATGTACGTCAATATAGTCGAGCATGATTTATTTTTCGATTAATCCTTTCGCAAGAAAAGCGGAGTCTCCGGAGATTTATTTGTTTTTATGAGTGCCTTAATTTTTGCAGACGTTTCGGGCATAATGGGATTCAACATTCGCGCCACGGAATACAAGCGCACCACTAGCTCGAAAATCATCTTTTGTCCAGACTGTCTATCAGTTTTTACCACTTTGAACGGCTGATTCTCCTGAATAAACACATCCATTTTACCGATTTCGGCCCACACAAAATCCGAGGCTTTTGATATTTCAAAAGTATTCAACAAATTAAAATATTCTGACATGTCTTCCCACTCTGATATTGCAACCGGCCCGTCCAAGTTCGCTTCGGCCATTTTCATCACCCGCGACACAAGGTTGCCGAGACCGTTTGCCAGGTTTGCGTTGTATGCCTCTTTGAATTTTTCCGGGGTTACATCGCTATCATCAAAAAGTGAAAGTTCCCGGGCAACATAGTACCGCAGGGCATCCGTACCATATTCTGACACAAAATCACCAGGGGCAAGCACATTACCAAGTGACTTGGACATTTTTTGCCCGTCGCTGTTTATAAAACCTTCAACAACAATTGTATGACTTTGTGGAAGCTTTGCGGAAGCAAGCATTGCCTGCCACATCGCCGACTGCTGGCGTAGATTATCCTTGCCTGCGTATTGGACAGGCGTACCGTCTCGCCAAAACTTTTCAAAATTCTCCATATCATCCGGCCAACCAAGCGTTGAAATATAGTTCACCAGTGCATCAAACCAGACATACATAACATGAGCATCATCTCCCGGTACAGGAATACCCCATGACATTTTTGACTTCAAACGCGAAATGCTAAAATCATCCAAACCGCGTTCTACAAAAGATTTAATTTCATTGAGACGAAAACCTGGAAGTACAAACTTTGGATTTTTTACGTATATATCCAGCAAATACTGCCCATATTTACTCCATCGAAAAAAATAATTTTCTTCGTCTATGGTTTCAATGTCACGGTTCGGATGCAGAGGGCATTTCCCATCCACAAGATCGGATTCTTGTTTTTCCAACTCACAACCGACACAATATTTTATCTTATAGTTTTTTTTGTAAATATCGCCAGTATCGAAACATCGCTTCCAGAATTCTTGCGCGGCATGAATATGTTTCTCATCCGTCGTACGAATAAAATGAATATCCCCTGACAACCCGAGCAGTGGAATTAAAGTTTTGAAATGCTGTGCATGTTGGTCAACATATTCTTGGATATCTTGTCCTGTTTTTTTTGCAACATCAAAAAGTTTCTGTCCGTGTTCATCCGTACCAGTATTGAAAAACACCTCGTAGCCTTGAAGTTTTTTGCTTCGAGCAATAATATCGGCACGTATAATTTCCATAGCAAAACCTATATGCGGATCCGCGTTTACATATGGAAGTGTGGTAGTGATATAAAAAGTTTTGGACATGACGCGGAGGTGGAAAGTTAAGAGGAATTAAATCACTTCGGGATTTTGCATACGTTCGATGCGTTCAATTTTGTCGCGTTCGAGATCTTCAAAGAACTCGATGGCTACCGCGGCAATCGGCACGGAGAGTACAAGCCCCAGAAAACCGGCAAGCTCGAATCCGGCTACGAGCGCAATGATGGAGACGATTGGTGGAACACCGACAACCTTTTTTACCACTAATGGGTAGATCAGTTGATTTTCAAACTGGTGCACGATGAGATACAGTCCGGCGATAAGCAACGCCGACGAAAATCCGCCGGTTGAAAACCCGATAGCGATGGCGGGAATGGAAGACAAAATCGGACCAAAAAGCGGAATGATCTCGAATACGCCGGCGAGAAACGCAAGTAAAAGCGGGTTTGGCACATTCAGGAGAAGCAGTCCGAGATACACGAGCATGCCGATAATGACCGCCAGAATGATTTGCCCCTGCATCCACAAACCGATTTTTCTTTGCGAACGTTTCCAAAGATTGATGGCATATTTTTCGTGTTTGAGTGGCGTGACTATCTTTAAAAACTTGCCGATGCCGTCATCCTCGACAGTCAGGTAGAAAGAAAGTACGATCATGAGCACGAAACTCAAAATACCGCCAAAAACGGTGCTGACCGTGCTGAATGTGTTGGAAGACAAACCGGCAATGACTGTGTTGATTTGGTTAATGACACTGTCAAAATTGATACTATCTTGGAGATTTGAGACGATGGATTGCGATGATAAAAACTGGCTATGGGAAATGGTGTTTGAAATGGTTTCAGCGTTGAAATATGCCGGAAAATTTTTCAATAGGTCACTCGACTCCGACAAAAGTGGCAGGAGGAGAGAGTAGACCACACCGACGAGACAAGCCGCAAGCATGACATACGTCAGAATAACGGAAATGAGGCGAGGAATTCTGCGACGAGTCAGCCACTGCACCGCCGGCTCTATGGCTGACGCAATAACCACAGACATGAGCACGACAATAACCAAATTTTTCAAAATAAACATTACGACAAAACACAACACAATGAGAATAGTTTTAAAAATTGTCCCGGCCGAAATGTGGATGGTTTGTTCGATACGTTCCATGGCTACATGGTAACACTAGTGAGGAGATTTGTTAAGGGAACGGACTATTCGACACTAGGAAATTTTTGACTGGATATGGGAGACGAGTTCAGTGAGCGCCACCCTGGTCTGCTCACCGGTGTCACGATCACGGACAGTCACACCGGCATTTTTCTCCAGTGTATCGAAGTCGATGGTCACGCAAAACGGTGTACCGATTTCATCCTGACGACGGTAACGTTTACCGATATTACCGTTATCATCAAACTCAGACATGAAATGTTTTTTCAACTCAGCATAAACCCCGCGTGCTTTCGCCACCAATTCTGGTTTGTTCTTAAGCAAAGGAAACACCGCAACTTTGACGGGAGCAAGCCGCCCGGGAAAACGCATCACAATACGTTTCTCTCCTCCGAGTTCATCTTCATAATAAAATTCTGTCATTACTGCCAAAAATGTACGGTCGAGCCCAACAGACGTTTCTACAATATGCGGAATATATTTTGTGTTTGTCATATCATCCTGATATGACAAGTCCGCGCCAGAAAATTTCTGATGCTGAGTCAAGTCATAATCCCCTCGCGCGTGAATACCTTCCATTTCCTTAAACCCGAATGGAAATTTATATTCGATATCCCATGCCGCTTTGGCATAAAACACCAAGTTTTCATGCTGATGCCACTTCAGATTTTCTTCTTTGAAACCGAGATCGAGATAATATTGCCAACGTTTTTTTCGCCACTCCTCGTAGGTTGTCATTTCATCTTCGGGTCTGACAAACATTTGCATTTCCATTTGCTCGAACTCACGCTTGCGAAAAATATATTGTCGAGGTGCAATTTCGTTACGAAAAGCTTTACCGATCTGAGCAATACCAAACGGAATTTTCACTCTCGTCGTATCAAGCACATTTTTAAAATTAATATAGATTCCCTGACAGGTTTCTCCACGCAAATATGTCGGTTCTTTTGTCCAATCATCTGAAAAGTTTCCGAGATTGGACTTCACCAACAAATTAAATCTTTTCACTTCCGTAAAATCTTTTTTGCCGCACACCGGACAAGCCATTTGTTTTCGATGTTCGTTAAAAATACTGTTGATTTCTTCAATGCTCATTTTCTCATCAGCAAACACATTCACTCCTTCGAGTAAATGGTCTGCGCGGGATCGGGTGTGACACGAACGACACTCGACGAGCGGATCACTGAAACCGCCGACATGACCAGAAGCAGTCCACACAGTCGGGTGCATAAAAATTCCCGAGTCGAGTCCGACGATATTGTCTTCGTTTTGAACCATAGCTTTATTCCATGCAGAACGGATATTGGTAGCAAGAAGTGCTCCATACGGTCCAAAATCATACACACCGGGAAATCCACCGTAAATTTCCGACGACGGATACACAAACCCTCTCCGCTTGCAGAGCGAGACGATTTTTTCCATTAAATCGGCATTTTTATCCGATGTTTTTTCTTTGGCCTGTTCTTTCTTGTCCGTCATATTTTGTATACTAGCGCATTTCTTCGCGACTGGCTACTCAGCTATCGCACCGTATCATTGCCGGGTAAAAAGCTTGGATCGGAGAAACGAGTGGTGACAGCTTCAGCACCGGCAGTAACAGTTGTTGACGCATATGTATCAGTACCGATCGCGGAAACTACCGAGACAAGCGGCAACTGCGCGCCAACATCGGTAATACTTGGTATCAAACCGACTTGGAACGATGCCACTTTCGGCGAGTAAATGTAGCCTGTGCCGTACGAAACCAAACCGACGTTCCAGGTTACTCGACGAGTGTTCGGATCAAATGTAATGTGCTCGCTCTGCGGATCGGTCTGTCCGAGCCAAGTGACATCCTGCGGCAGTACTGCACTGACGGTCGTATTGTCGACATCGTTGGTAGTGTTCGTGACCGTCCAGGTGATGGTATATGTCGACTGTGTGTCGTGTACCGGCGGTATTGGACCTGTGTTGGTAAATGGACCCGATGAGTGCAGTGATCGTGCCGACAATCCGAGCACGGACTGCAAACGAACTGTTATGTTAGCAGACGACGATACCACAGATGAGTCGGATAAGCGTGTGCCGGTCATGGTGAGCACAACATCGATGTGTGGATTTTTAATCGAGCGCACTGCCACAGGGTCGGGTAATGATGCGACAGAGAATGATACTTGACCACTATCGCCCGGCGATAACTGAGCCAGTCCAGTTGTATTGGTTTTATCCCAGAGCACCGTGTTGTCGAGTGAGCGATAATAACCACTTCCTTGAGTGGAAACCGACGATCTGTCAAAAACATTCCCGGAAATCACTGCAGTCAGCGTGTTGTCGACAAGCTTGTCCGGCA
>CAYNFW010000003.1:0-20338 GCA_964396805.1 uncultured Candidatus Saccharibacteria bacterium
CGACACAAAGCTCGGTGCAGAAATCACCACGCATGACATTCCAAACGTTGGTGAAGCAAAACTGAAAAACTTGGCCGAGGATGGCGTTATTCGCGTCGGTGCGGAAGTGCGGACAGGAGATATTTTGGTCGGCAAAATCACACCGAAGGGCGAGACACAGCTCACACCGGAAGAGCGACTGCTCCGATCACTTTTCGGCGAGAAAGCGCGCGACGTTAAAGACACGTCAAAGAGAATGGAAGGTGGAAAGCGCGGACGTGTCATCAAAGTACAGGTTTTCTCTCGTGAGAAAGGTGACAAACTTGAGTCGGGTATCATTAAACAAATTCACATTGAAGTGGCACAATTGCGAAATGTCTCCGTCGGTGACAAACTCGCCGGGCGACATGGTAACAAGGGTGTTATTTCACGAATCCTGCCGGAAGAAGATATGCCATACATGGCAAACGGAACGCCGATTGACGTTATTCTCACACCACTCGGCGTGCCATCACGTTTGAACCTTGGACAAATTTTGGAAATGCATTTGGGTCTTGCGGCACACACACTCGGATACCAAGCTATCGTTCCTCCATTCGCAGGCGCAACTAACGACGAGATTAAGGAAGAACTGAAAAAAGCCGGCTTTGACGAATCGGGTAAAATGAAACTCTTTGACGGACGAACCGGTGAAGCATTCGATCAGGAAATTGCCGTCGGTTATATGTATATTATGAAACTGTCGCATATGGTGGAGGATAAAATCCACATGCGTTCCATCGGTCCGTACTCGCTCATCACTCAGCAACCGCTTGGCGGAAAAGCCCAGAACGGTGGTCAGCGATTTGGAGAAATGGAAGTGTGGGCGCTTCTCGGTCACGGTGCCGCGCACACTTTGCAAGAAATTTTGACCATCAAGTCTGACGACATTACCGGCCGTTCCGCGGCGTTCGACGCCATCGTAAAAGGTCTGCCGATTACCGAACTGAACACACCGGCGTCATTTAATGTGCTGTTGAACAACCTTCGCGGACTTGCTCTCGACGTGCAAATCAAACATTCTGACTCTGACATTACCAGCCCTCGAAAAACCACTCTATAATTTCCGGTACTTTATTAACTCACATCATCATGAAAACAAAAACAACACAAAACGAAGCGGAGACAATTGTTTTGAAACTGGCGTCGCCGGAACGTATAAAGGAGTGGTCTTTCGGCGAAGTGACCAAACCGGAGACGATTAACTATCGAACTCAGCGTTCCGAAAAGAGCGGTTTGTTCGACGAGAAAATTTTTGGACCGGACAAGGATTACGAATGTTACTGTGGCAAGTATCGCGGTATCCGCTACAAAGGAATTGTCTGCGAAAAATGTGGCGTGGAAATTACTCGCTCAATCGTTCGACGCGAGCGAATGGGTCACATCGAGCTTGCGTCGCCGGTCTCACACATTTGGTTTTTGAAGTCCATGCCGTCCCGTATCTCGCTCGTACTCGGTATTCCGACGGCGGATTTGGAAAAAGTTATCTACTTTGCCGGATACATCATCACACATGTGTCGGAGGAAGATAGGGTTAAATATTTAAAAGATCTTGATTCGGAATACAAGGCCAAAATAAAATCTTTGCAGGATGAGAAAACAAAGGAAGCGGTCAAAGAAATGTTGCTTAACGCAAAGCGTGAAATCGAATCGATTCAGCCAGGTGTGGTGCTCGACGAAGTGTCCTACCACAACTTCGGCATGAAATACGGCACAATGTTTGAGGCAGGCATCGGTGCGGAAGCCATCTACCAGATTTTTAAGAAAATCGATTTGGAAAAACTTTTGGCTCAGCTGACCGAAGAGTTGTCCAAAGCCAGTTCGCTTGAATCGGTTCGTATCGACAAACGCATCTCAACCATTCAGGCAATGGTACATTCCGGTGTTCGACCTGAGTGGATGTTTTTGACGCACATTCCTGTCATACCTCCTGCACTTCGACCGATGGTGCCACTGGACGGCGGACGATACGCAACCTCAGACGTGAACGACTTGTACCGACGCGTCATCAACCGAAACAACCGCTTGAAAAAACTGAAAGAGATTCACGCTCCGGACGTTATTTTGCGCAACGAAAAAAGAATTTTGCAGGAAGCGGTGGATGCGCTCATCGACAATTCCATTCGTCACGGTAACGCAGGCAACGCATCGAACCCGTCACAACGTCGACCGCTCAAGTCGCTCGCCGATAATCTCAAAGGCAAGCGTGGTATTTTCCGACAGAACTTGCTCGGAAAGCGCGTTGACTACTCCGGTCGCTCGGTTATTGTCGTCGGTCCGGATTTGAAACTGCATCAGTGCGGTTTGCCAAAACATATGGCGTTGGAACTTTTCAAACCGTTTGTCATTTCACAATTGCTCGCAAAGGAACTTTCCTACAATATCCGCGGCGCTTCGAAACTTATCGAAGATGGCATTCCGGAAGTGTGGGCTATTCTCGAGAATGTTATTGCTGAAAAATATGTGCTTTTGAACCGTGCACCAACCTTGCACCGACTCGGTATTCAGGCCTTCCAACCGATTCTCATCGAAGGCAACGCCATCCAACTTCACCCGCTCGTCTGTTCTGCATTCAATGCGGACTTCGACGGCGACCAGATGGCAGTGCATGTGCCACTTTCTGACGAGGCTCAGCTCGAAGCCAAGGAAATTATGGCATCGGATAAAAATATTCTCAAACCTGGTTCCGGCGATCCGACCGTTTCGGCAAAATTGCTCGATATCGTGCTCGGCTGTTACTGGATGACCAAAGAAGTGTCTGGTGAAAAAGGCGAAGGTAAGATTTTCTCCGCCCCAAACAATGCCATCACCGCGTATGATTTCGGCGAAATTTCTTTCCGATCAAAAATAATGATTTTGCCGACAGAATCTCCCAAATACGCACAATTCCCGAAGGATCAACTCTTTGAAACGACTGTCGGACGTTTGCTCTTTAACTCTGTTCTGCCAAAGGATTACCCCTTCATCAATGGCGAAATCAACAAAAAGAAAATCATGGGTATCGTTGACGAGTTGATTGAACTCTATAACATCGAAAATGTGCCGGCTATCATCGACAAGATTAAAGCCTTTGGTTTCAAGTACGCTACGTACTCTGGAATCACGTGGGGTCTCAACGACATTCAGATTCCTGAAGGTAAGAAAAAAGTTATCGCTGATTCAAAAGTTAAAGCTGACGCCATTACCGAACATTTCAACAACGGTCTGATTTCAAAGAGTGAGCGCTTGCGACAAATGACAGAAGTTTGGCACGGTGCCAAGGCTGATGTGGAAAAATTGATGCCCGCAACTCTGCCGAAAAACGGTTCGGTGAGCGACATGGTGCTCTCCGGCGCACGAGGTTCGATGGCAAACATCACCGCGATGGCCGGCATGAAAGGTCTCATCACCAACACCCTCGGCGAGACAATCGAGTTCCCTATTATTTCGTGCTCGAAAGAAGGACTGACACCGCTTGAATACTTCGTGACTACTCACGGTGCTCGTAAAGGTATGACTGACCTTGCACTCAACACCGCCAAGGCTGGCTATCTGACTCGAAAATTGTTCGTCGTTGCGCAGGATACCATTATCACGGAAGAGGATTGTGGCACAAAAGATTTCATCGTCATCGACAAAAATGCGGCAAGTGACTTGGAAACGTCGATCGCGAAAAACATCAAAGGACGATTCTTGGCTGCCGACGTGGTGGATAAAGACGACAAAGTTATCTTCGAAAAAGGCCACTTGCTGACAAAGAAAGACGCGCAGAAAGTGGAAAACGCGGGTGTCTCGTCTGTGTCAGTACGATCACCGCTTGCATGTAAAACGCTCAACGGTATTTGCGTCAAATGTTACGGTATGGATCTTGGACGACACAAAGTTGTCGACTTGGGTGAAGCTGTGGGTACCGTTGCCGGCCAAGCTATCGGCGAGCCGGGTACGCAGTTGTCCATGAACACTAAACACGCCGGAGGCGCCGCATCAATCGGCGGAGATATCATTCAAGGTTTGCCTCGTGTTGAGGAGCTCTTTGAGAAACGCAAGCCGAAAAATCCTGCCGCTGTTTCTGCTGTCAATGGTCATGTCACAGATATTAAAGTGACCGAGAAAGAAAAAGCTATTTATATTACTCCGGATGCGGAGGATCGCGTGAAAGGTAAGGATAGCATCGAGTATGTTGTTGCATTTAACCGCGTTATTCTCGTTAAAATCGGACAGGAAGTGAAAAAAGGTGACATTCTGACTGACGGTTCGGCTGACATCGACGAGCTCTTTAAATACGCCGGCAAGGATAAGACTGTCGACTATATCATTCGCGAAATCAATAAACCGTACGAGTTGCAAGGTGAGACTGTGTCGCGAAAGCACATCGAAACGATTATTCGCCAGATGTTTGCTCGCAAGAAAATCAAAGATGCCGGTGATACGGTTTTTGCTGTCGGTGACATTGTTGAGACTGCGTTCCTCGCGGAAGAAAATGTACGCGTGCGCGGACTTGGAAAAGATGAAGCAAAAGCTGAAAGTGTTGTGATGGGTATTACGGATGTGTCACTTTCCCGCAAGTCATTCCTCGCGTCTGCTTCCTTCCAGCACACAACAAGAATGCTGATTGGTTCTGCTATTCGTGGTAATGATGACGAGCTTTCCGGTCTCATGGAGAATGTTATTCTTGGACGTCTCATTCCTGCAGGCTCTGGGTTTGCCGGTAGTCAGAAACACAAAATGATAGAGGATATGAAAACTGCAAGAGATGCACAGTATCAGTACGAGAGATAGTTGTTCGTTCATAATTTCGTTTGCAACACACATCGCTTTCCGTCACCAGAATAATTTCTTGCTAGAAATTTTCTTCCCGCTCGTCGCTCAGGAAAATAATGCGCATTCTCGTGTCCCCGTCACTCGACTTCTGTTATTTTCCAAACTCCTGCGCGATGTGCCGGAAAGCAATGTGTGTTGCAACGAAATTGTTGAATTCGGTAGTTGTTTAATTAACAACTTAATAAAAACAAAATGAAAAAATCATTTGTTTGGGTATTGGTTGGAATAGTTGTTTTGTTAGGTATAGCATGGTTAATGTTTAGTAATTGGTATTGTACACCGACAATAAGGAGAGCATTTTGTCCTTCACTTCCACACCCTCCCATTAATCAATACTAATGTCATCCTCATCTTCTGTCGAACAAATCAAATCAAAGCTGGATATTGTCACGCTGGTTTCGTCGTACATTACGCTCGAGCGAGCGGGGGGCAATTTTAAGGGCAGGTGTCCTTTTCACAACGAAAAGACGCCGAGTTTTTTTGTGTCGCCGGAGAGAAATTCATATTATTGTTTTGGGTGTCATGCCAAAGGTGATATTTTTACGTTTGTGCAGGAGTTCGAGGGTGTCGATTTTCTCGGCAGTTTGAAAATGTTGGCGGAACGAACGGGTGTGAAGCTTGAACAATATCAAGGCGAGCACAAAAGTGATAAGGAGCGATTGTTTGGTGTACTCGAGCAAGCAGTATTTTTCTTTCAGAAAAATTTGGCGAGTGATGATGGTGCGCAGGCGCGGGAATATCTCGAAAAGCGCGGAGTGACAAAAGAAACGGTTGAAAGTTTTCGTGTTGGTTGGGCGCCGCTTGAGTGGCGAGTGTTGTATGAATTTTTGAAATCGAAAAACGTGACGGAAGCAGATATGCTCGCAGTGGGATTGATAAAGAAAAAAGATGGTCTTGCGGGGGTGGTGAGTTCGCTTGGCGCGAATGGCATGGCGAGCTATTACGATACCTTTCGCGGACGGATTATGTTTCCGATTGCGGACTCATCGGGACGCGTGTGCGGGTTCTCCGGACGTATTTTGGTCGCGGATGACAAGTCGCCGAAATATCTGAACTCGCCAGAAACGGAAGTATTCAACAAGTCCGAAATTCTTTTCGGTCTCGACAAGGCAAAAAAAGACATTCGCGTACGTGACTATTCGATACTGGTTGAGGGTCAAATGGACTTGGTTATGTTACACCAGGCCGGCTTCACCAATGCCGTGGCTTCGTCCGGTACGGCACTGACCGCGGAACATCTGACCAAACTCCGACGGTTGTCGTCACGTATCATCATGGCCTACGACGGAGACAATGCCGGGCTGGCCGCATCCGACCGCTCGGCGAAACTGGCACTCTCGCTCGGTATGGAACTGAAAATCGCTCAGATGCCACTCGGCAAAGATCCTGCCGATATGGTGAAAGAAAATCCAAAAGAACTTGTAGATATAATGAAGGGTGCGAAGCACATCATCGACTTTTACACGGACTCGCTCCTGGCACGCGGCTTATCCGGACGGGAGCTAGGAAAAGAAATCAAAAATCATGTTCTACCATACGTCGCGTTGCTCACAAGCAGTATCGAGAAAGCACATTTTATAAAAAGCATTGCCCAGAAAATGTTTATCAAAGAGGAACCGTTGTGGGAAGATTTGAAACACGTTGTCGTGCCGCAGGTGGAAAATGAAATATCCGACACCACCGCAAAAAAACCGCGTGTCGACGGAATGGAAAAAAGAATCATCGGCATGATACTGTGGCAAAAGTCTCTTGAGACACCTGCCGTCGATGTCACAGATGTCGAGGCACAGACACGCGAGATTTTGAAAGAAAGATACGACGAACTTTTGCAAACGCTTGAAGTTGACAAAGACTCTCTTTTATTCGAGACGGAAAGTCAGTATACTGATACTGCGCATATTATTTCCGATGTCCGCGAGTTACTCCGGCGTCTGGAAGAAGAAGAACTCAAACGGCAACTGACGGCAATGATGACACTCTTGCAAAAAGCTGAACAAACGCGAGACAGTGGGGAAGTGATGAAATACCTGGAGGAATGTCAGCGGTTGTCGGGGAGGATCAATGAGTTAAAGTTTGGACAAAAATAAATTTATATACAACATGGCAAAAAAAACCATACAAAAGAATAAGAAAGCGCGACCAGCAAAATCTGGCGCAAAAAAAACTTTCAAAAAGTCCGCGAAAAAAAATATCAAGAAGCAGAAGAAAGTTAAGAAAACAGTTGCACCGAAACCGCGGGCAAAAAAGAAAAATAAATCATCCTTGGCGATGAGTGCGGCGAGAACTGTGGCGGTTAAGCCTGTCAAAAAAGCAGATCGTCAGGAACACGGTTTGGATAAGTTGCTCAGTAAAGGCAAAGAACGCGGATATGTGACATACGATGAGATTTTGAAAGAATTTCCGCATGTCGAAGAAGATATTTTATTTCTTGATGAACTGTACGAAAAACTGGCTACGGCTGGCGTGGATATTCTTGAAGGAGGCGGACTCCTCGAAACGAATCCGGCAGACGAGGTTGTCGGCAACAAAAAATATACGTATGGAAAAAGTGACGCATCATACGATTCGATACAGATGTACTTGAAGGAAATCGGTCAGTATCAGCTCATCTCCGGTGGAATGGAAAAAGAATTGGCAAAACGCATCGAGGCTGGCGATGAGGAAGCAAAAGGTTTACTTGCCCGTGCCAACCTGCGACTTGTCGTGTCCATTGCCAAAAAATATGTCGGACGTTCGGCGGACTTGACCCTGCTCGACTTGATTCAAGAGGGCAATCTCGGTCTTTTCAAAGCGGTCGACAAGTTCGATTGGACAAAAGGTTACAAGTTTTCAACCTACGCAACATGGTGGATTCGCCAGGCCATCACTCGCGCACTGGCAGACCAGTCGCGAACCATTCGTGTGCCGGTGCACATGGTGGAAACGATTGCGAAATACAAACAAGTGGTGCGCAGACTATCGCAGGATCTCGGACGTGATCCATTGCCGGAAGAAATCGCAACAGAAATGAATTTGTCGGTGGATAAAATTTACACTATCGAAAAAATCGACCAGTCGACTGTGTCACTCGAAGCGCCTGTCGGAGACGAAGGGGAAGATAAAAGTAAGCTCGGCGACTTTTTGGCTGATGATAAAATTTTGTCGCCGGATGCCGAGTCTGCTCGTCGCATCATCTCTGACCAAGTGCGCGAGATTTTGAACGACCTGCCGGAGAAGGAACGCAAAATTCTCGAACTTCGCCACGGTTTGACAGACGGCGTCACTCACACGCTTGAGGAAGTCGGCAAGGAATTCGGCGTGACTCGTGAGCGTATTCGCCAAATTGAGGCCAAAGCCCATGAGAAGATACGACAACACGACAAGATCAACCGGTTGAGGAATTATTATTAGACCCAGTATGATATACTATAGTCAGAGGGGTTTCTATTATGGCGAAAGATTGGCAGGCAGAGGCGGATGACTCATTTAATAATGGAGATGACGACTGTTTCCATGGGAGATCAAAGTCATTTCCATATCCCGATAAACCGCGTCACGTTTGCAATATCCAGTACCAGAAGGGATATGAGCAAGGTGTGGCAAAACGAAAACAACAGGGAAGCGGGCAGGCAATGCACACGACCCCATAACAAAACAGCAGGTTTCTTTTTCACCGCGTCGTGAGGAAAGGCCTGCTGTTTTTGTGCAACACGACGATTTGACTTTTTATCTTACAAGTTGTACCTTATATTTGAAAAGAGGAAGATAGATGTTTACTCTTACAGTTTTTTTGGCCGTTGTCGCTATTATCCTCATGTTCGTTGCACTTGTCAGTTTTTTTCAACTGACTCGAACAAAGGAAACTATCCTCAAATCTCCATCGGACAGGATCTGTCCGACATGCGAGAAGTAGAGCGAATTGCCTACCACAAACCCACCTGAAATACGGTGGGTTCAACTTTTGTGCTATGATTGGCGCATGAAAGATGCGAAGAAACAACGGGACGAGAGTGAATTTTTGAGGCGATATGGTCGGCTCAATGCCGAGCAGAAACGAGCGGTGGATGAGATTGACGGACCGGTGATGGTAGTGGCTGGACCTGGAACGGGTAAAACGACCATTCTGACCCTGCGCATTGCTCAGATTTTGCGTGAGACCGACACTCCGCCGTCGGGTATTTTGGCACTGACGTTTACCGAGGCTGGCGTCAAAGTGATGCGGGCAAAACTTGACGAGATCATCGGTAGTCGCGCGAACGAGGTTCGCATTCATACCTTCCACGGTTTTTCGGCAAGTGTCATTGCCGAATTTGACGATCATTTCCCGACATTGTCGCGAGCGCAACAAATCACCGAGGTTGAAGCCGAAGCATATGTACTCGACATTTTGTGCCAGAAAAAATTTAGCAAACTACGACCACTCGGTGAACCCGATTTTTATGTTGGCAAAATCATCGGGGCAATCGGTGATGCGAAAAAAGAAGCCTGGTCGCCGGAGATTGTTCGGGAGTTTGCCCGCGGAGAAATAGAACGCATCAAAAACGATTCCGAGGCGCTGTCTACGCGCGGTGCAACCAAGGGTCAGCTCAAAGCGGACAGCCTCTCTCGCATTGAAAAATGTGAGCGCACGCTTTTGTTTGCCGACGTGTACGAGGAATACGAAACGAAAAAGCACGATGAGAGGAAAATGGATTTTGATGATTTGTTATATGAACTTGTGCGGGCGCTTCAGTCGGATGAGCTTTTGTTACGGTTATTGCAGGAAAAGTTTTTGTATATTTTGGTCGACGAGCATCAGGATACGAACGACGCCCAAAATGAAATCGTCAGATTGCTGGCAAACTTTTTTGAAACACCGAATGTTTTTGTGGTCGGCGACGAAAAGCAGGCTATTTATCGTTTCCAGGGCGCATCCGTGGAAAACTTTTTGCATTTCCAAAATATTTGGAAAAATATGCAGGTCATTCCGCTCTCAAGCAACTATCGTTCGCATCAGAGTATTCTTGATGCCACGTTTGCAATGATTGAACGCAACTACGGTGACGGTGAGCATACAAACTTGCGCGTTCGCTTGTCGTCGAAGTCCGGTGCCGTGCAAAAACCGATTGATCTCGTACTCGCGGGTAACATCGAAGCTGGCGAAGTGTATCTTGTGGAGGAGCTCAAAAAAATTACCGAGCGGGAACCCGAAGCGACTGTGGCAGTCATCGTCCGATGGAATCGAGATGTTGAACGCGTGCTCTCTGTCTGCGAGGCTGCTGGTTTGCATGTTTCGGCTGAGCGCGGAGCGGATATTTTTTCTCATCCGCTGTCAAATGCATATTTCAACATTCTGGAATTTTTGGTTGATTCGACACGGACTGATTTGCTCGCGGAAACATTGTCGGTTGGTCTCTGGAATGCTGACAATCCGCACGATTTTTCTGCCACGCAGTTGCTCATCAAAAAACTTCGCAGTGGCACGGACGTGGATATGACGCGGGAAATTCCCGAGTTGGTTCGTTTGCAGGAGGAAATAACTCACGCCGGCGGGATTGAATATCTTATTTTAGCCTCTGACATGTCGGGTGTCTCGGCTCGTTTTTCGCAGAGTCCGTTGTCTGCGGAAGTGTGGCGGGGAATTATCGGACTTGCGCGAGATATTGCCGAGCGTTCGCACATTTCCGATCCGCGCGTGCTCATCCGCGAACTTCTTGCGTACAAAAAGTCGGCCGAATCAAAAAGTATAAAAGTCGGTGTAGGTGACAGAGAAGCGAAGATGTGCGTCATGACGGCGCATGGCTCGAAAGGTCTCGAGTACGATTATGTTTTTATACCCTATGCCACGGAAGAGTCATGGCGCGTGGGCAGTGTTCGTGGCTCGTCTTTTGTTTTTCCACGGGAAAAAGATGAAGGCGACAAAATTCGGGATGAGCGCCGGCTGTTCTACGTCGGCTTGACGCGTGCTCGCTGTCATGCCGTTATTGTCGCCGGTTTAGCGGACGCACTCGGCAAGGAACTGACCCCACTACGTTTCGCCGGCGAACTTGATACAAGTCACGTTGCGGTGAAGGAAATTCCGGCCGTTTTTTCCCTTCAAAAGGCGCTTTCTGCCGCCGCGACACAGTCTGCGCGCCAAGGGGAAATCGTTGAGTATGCAAAAAATATTTTGCTTGAAAACGGTTTATCGGTTACGGCACTGAACCATTTTTGCGAATGCCCGAGCCGATTTTATTATAAAAGCATTTTGAAACTTCCTGAACCGCCGAGCGCCACGTCTGAAAAAGGCATCGCCATGCACAAAGCTTTGTCGCTTGTATGGCGAGAAAAAAGTCGAACGGCGAAACACATTGAAGAAATTATCATTCACACCATCAAAAGTTTTTTTGTCGAATCGCTTTTACCGAAATTTGAAAAAGATATTGTGACTGAGGAACTCGTGGCCAACGCTCCGAAAGTGGCGACAGCACTTTTGGAATATTTTGCACAATCGGGTCCGGTGTTGACGGAAACGTGGGTAGACGCGATGTTCGACGGTAGTGTCGGCGGGAAACGAGTGGAGTTGAAACTACACGGCCAGCTCGACGCGCTCATCGAAACGGAAAAGGAAGTTCGCGTATTCGATTACAAAACACGTGAAGCGATGAGCGTGAACGCCATCAAGGGCGAAACCAAGGACTCGGACGGCAATTATTTTCGCCAGCTCGTGTTTTATAAAATGCTCGTGCGGGGCACTTCTCGGTGTGCTGAAAAAAACATTGAGCCATCTCTCATTTTTATCAAACCGGATGCCAAAGGTCGTTGTCCTATTGTCACCGTACCAATAGTGGATGAAGATATTCAGCGAGTGGAATCCGAAATTCAAGAGCTTCTGCGAAGTGTCTGGTCGGGAGAGTTTCTCACTTCCTCATGTGACGACGCGCAATGTGAGTATTGCAAGAATAAGGGAGCTTCTACGAACACTTATGCATGAGGTATTCCTCAGGCGAAAGTTATTGAGCGGTAGTCGTGGCACTGCTGAGTAATGTATCGATAATTGACTTCAGTGCGTCATACGGCTCCGCACCACTGATCGGTGTTTTTGCGCCATCTTTTGTGATGAGTACGAGATATGGCGTGCCTTGTGCTCCCATTCCGACAGCTTCGTTGTAGTCAGTTTGAACTTTGGCGCCATATTTTCCGCTTGCAAGACAGGTGTTGAATTGCTTCACGTCGATTCCCGTTGCGCTTGCCATTTTTGGAAGTTCCGCCGGATCGAGACCATTATCTGATGGTGTTTGACTATATATCAAATTAAGGAATGACCAAAATTTTGCCGGACCACCAAGCTCGTTCACACATTCCGTTGCCTCAGCTTCGTTTGGCGCCTTGGAATGAAGTTCTTTAATCGGAAATTGGCGGTACACCCATGCCACCTGACCTGTTGGGCCGTATTCGTTCATCACACGTTGCATGGTTGATTGAAATTGTTTGCAGTATGGACACTCGGTGTCGGAATATTCGACGATGACCACGTCTGCGTTTGGGTTTCCGAGAATGTGATCATCCGCCGTGACCGGACGCATACCCGCGGTAACATTGGAAAGTTGTGTGGATGTCAGACCGGCCTTGCTCAAATTTTGTTTCGGCTGAGAAAGATAAAATGCTCCACCAATAATGACGCCCGCAACAATGATGGCAAGCGGAATAGTAATGTAATCTGCTTTCATGATATGATTATAGCCTATGACGCATCTTGTCGCAATTATTATCGGCGCAGTCGAAGGTTTGACCGAATTCATCCCCGTGTCGTCGTCCGGACATCTCATCATCGCTCGGCAACTTTTAGGTGTCAATGATTCCAGCGGGTTGGCGTTCGACGCCATTATTCAGCTTGCAACGTCATGTGCACTACTCGTCTATTTTTGGCGCGATGTCATTCGGCTTTTACAGACGGCCTGGATGTGGTTCATTCGACGACCGATTGAATCGTCAGAAAAAACCCTGTTGTACTCTATCGTGCTCGGAACCATACCGGCAGTTATTTTTGGTCTGCTTCTCGAGAAAAAAATGGAAACAATTTTCCGAAATGTGCACCTTGTCGCTCTCGCACTCATCGCCGGCAGTGTGCTTTTTTGGTATGCACAATACGCTTCGAAAAAATTCCGCGACAGACTTGCTGATTTGCATCGGCCGCTGTCTGTGTGGCACGGTATCATCATCGGTTTCTATCAGTGTCTCGCGCTCATTCCCGGCGTGTCGCGAAGCGGTGCGACTATTTCCGGCGGTTTGATCGAAGGTTTGTCACAGGCTGACGCTGTGCGATTTTCTTTTCTTCTATCTCTGCCAGTTTTATTCGGCGCGGGATTGAAGGAACTGTGGAGTGTGCATCATGACTTGCTTGCTCAAGGTATCACGAGTGCCTTTGACATCAATCTTCTGCTCGGTTCCGTCGTCGCTTTCGTTACTGGTCTCATCGCCATTCGATATCTGATGAAATATCTCAAAACACACAACCTCAACATCTTCATTTGGTATCGCATCGCTTTGGCAGTCGTTCTGTTTATTGTGTTCTAAATGTGATAGAGTAGTGGAGGAGGTGAGTTATGCACGAGTTTCCAAACTGGGCGTGCTGGTTTTTTCCGATTTACGGGCTTGTGATATATGGCGTATTAATCTATGCCATCATCAAGGGCAAGATATGAGCACAAAAATTGGTTGTGTGATTTTTTTGTTACTCATCGTTATTTTCACAGTACGGGGAATGGTTTTCAATGACCGTTCTCCACGCCGCAAATATAAACCGCCGTCTCGCCGAAAGTGAGGCGGTTTCGCTTTTTACAAAAAACGTGTCTTAATACTAATTTCATTTACAATATTTTTTCTGAGAGCATAATTAAAATTAGAAAGGACGGGGTTAGCTATGCAAAGAGTAGGTAAACGGTTAGACCCGATAAAGTCCGGAGATGCCGCACAGAAGCTCGGGGTGGATTTGCGTAAACGCGTCGTCGGTCAAGATGAGGCGATTGATCAGATTGTCAGTATCTACCAAACTTTTTTGGCCGGTATGAATAGTCCCGGTCGGCCAATCGGTAATTTTCTTTTTCTCGGGCCGACCGGCACGGGGAAAACCAGGCTCGTTGAAGCCTTGGCAGAGTCAATGGTCGGGGACCCGACTGCTGTTGTTAAAATCGACTGCGCCGAGTTTCAGCACAGTCATGAGATAGCCAAGCTCATCGGTTCGCCTCCGGGGTATCTTGGACACCGCGAAACACATCCCTTGTTAAGTCAGGAGGCTTTGAATCAGTACCACACTGATCGGTTCAAAGTCAGTTTCGTGCTCTTTGACGAGATTGAGAAAGCATCGGACGCGTTGTGGAACTTGCTGCTCGGTATTCTCGATAAGGGAGTACTGACACTTGGTGACAACCGGCGAGTGGATTTCACCTGTTGTATGATATTTATGACCAGTAACCTTGGCACGAAGGAGATGGGGGATATCATCAAGCCACAACTTGGATTTGGCGCCGGTGAAGCGGAACGGGAGCGGGCGAATGGCAAAGTCGAAGAAGGTTTGCAAGATAAAGTCAATCGCGTCGGTCAGGAGGCTGCTCGTCGCAAGTTCACTCCGGAGTTTATGAATCGGCTTGATCGGGTTGTCGTGTTTCGTCAACTCGAGACTGCTGATTTGCGTAAAATTCTCGAGATTGAATTGGCGATATTACAGGAGCGGATATTCATTGTCTCTCAAACTAGGCCGTTTGTGTTTAATGTCACCAAATCTGCGAAAGATTTTTTACTTCGCGAGGGCACTGATCTTCGGTATGGTGCGCGACATCTCAAACGCACTATTGAACGGTCGCTAGTGCATCCGCTGTCAAATCTCATAGCCTCGGATCAAATAAAATATGGCGATTTGATAAATATCGAGATCGACACGGAACTCGGCATTCTGATGTTCACAAAAGAGGCTGAGGATATTCCGGGGTATGCGATGGTGGAGATGACTGGAAGTACACAGGCATTTTCCGTCGTGGCAGGCATGGATGGGTTGCCTCATATGGCGAAGGTCGCATCGACGCGCCCATCATGATAGCGAACTGCTTGGTTGAGACGGGTTTCAAAGCTCGGTACACACACGTGACCGAGCTTTCTTTTGTCATTAAAACAAACTCTGTGTTTTCACCTCAACCACTGGTACCCAGTGCTTTGTGTCCAATTTTATTTCTTTGATGAATGGTCCTTCCTTGAACATCAGTTTTTTATTTTTCAGTGCGTATTCATACACATCTTTCGTGATTTTCACATCGTCTATACAGTATTTTATTATTTTTTCCACTTCGCCGGATCTCCACCAGGCTACTGCTTCGAGACCGTTGCCGCTTTTGTGAATGCCAAACGTACCTTCAGCGATTTGGTCAAGCTTCATCCGTCGGCCGTACGAGTTTTTGATTTCTTTAAGCAGGTCGAGCGAGTGAATTTTACCGAGGTCGCCACGCCCGGCTTTTTTGTAGTATTTGTTGAGTAGGGGAATATCGAAATGATCACCGTTGAAGGTCACAAGCGTATCGGCTTTTTCCACAAGTGTCCAGAGTCGCGCAAAATCTTCCTGCAAAAAACTGTCGTATGTGTTCGTGTCATAGTCGTAGGTGCAGACGACCGAAATGTCGAGATCGGCAGGGTCGGACGACCCCACATCCTGAAAAATATTCCGCGTCTCGATATCAAACACAACTTTTTTCATATAATATTTATTTTTTATTTTCTCACCACATCAGCTACTTCCTCCACCTTCACTTTTTTCTCGACACCGTCGGAGAGATTTTTGACGGGATAGAGGCCGGAGGCGATTTCATCGGAACCGACGACGAGGGTAAAAGGAATTGACTGCTTGCTTGCAATTTTGATTTGATCGCCGATTTTTTTGCCTGATAGGTCGAGAGCGACATTGAGACCATAAGGATATTTTTCACTTGGTTTTCGTAATATGTCTGCAAGTTCGCGAGCGTGCTCGGCAAATTCCGCGCCAAGTGTACAAATGTAGATATCAGTTGTTGCCTTGTATGCAGGCAAAAGCTTATGCGTTTCCAGAAAATCGCGAATGGTTACATCACCGGCGCCGAAACCGACGGCCGGCACTTTGCGCGCATCAAAAATGTCGAGCAGGTCGTCATATCGTCCGCCACCGAAAACCGAACGTGGATTTTCCGTGTTCGTATCAAAAACCTCAAATACCATGCCTGTGTAATAGTCGAACCCGCGCATGAGCGTCGGGTTGAATTCCAAATTTTTGATACCGGACTTTTCCAATGTTTCAATCGTGTTTAAAAGCGCCACGACATTTTTATTGTCCTTTCCGAGCGTATCGAGCAGACGTTCGTTCGAAGACAAGATATCCGTCAGTTGACCGGCAGTATCGCCCATGACTTCTGTCAAGCTTGCCAGAAAAACATCGGCAGGGATTTTGTCTTTTTTGTCGATGATTTTCGAGACTTTGTACGACTGATCCTCGTTGAGTTTGAAATGGGCGTACACATCCTGCATCAGCTTCCGACTGTTTATTCTGATGCTGAAATCGTTTTCCTGCGCACCAAACTGTCGCATAATGGCATGCGCCACGGAGAGTATTTCCATGTCCGCCTCGCCCGAGTCAACGCCGAACATGTCGACGTTCAGTTGCCAATGTTCACGCAGTCGTCCACGTTGAGGTTTCTCGTATCGAAAGAGGTTGGGGATTGAAAACCATCGCAGAGGGAATATCAGATCGTGCTGTTTGCCGGCCACCATTCGGGCTACAGTCGGCGTCATTTCCGGTCGCAGAGTGACTTCGCGGTCGCCACGGTCGGTAAAGGTGTATGTCTGTTCATTAACGATTTCCTCACCAGATTTTGCTTTGTAAAGTTCGGCAGGTTCGAGAATGGAAGCGTTGTACTCGACGTATCCGAAGCGTTCGCACACCGTGCGCCAGGTGTTCCAAATAAATTTTTCCACAAACATGTCTTCGGGATAAAAGTCACGTACGCCTTTATAGCTTTCAGTCGAAATTTTTTTGTTCATACGCACAGTCTAGCACAAAGCGGTCAGTGGACAAAATACGGAGATTTGATAGGGTTATGTGGGAGGGTTCCATGGTAATACACCCAGACGGAACACGTATCAATACGAGACTTTTGAAGTTGGTGCTCGTGTTGACTGCAATTGGCGGGATATATTTGCAATTCTTTCGAGGAGGCAGCCACTAGGGGGAATACATGGTCTTCAAGATTGCCCGTATTCTTTTTGTCATTCTGATGATTCAGATTTTCGTTTCCTTTTTTCACCAGTTCGGCGTCGAATTGTTTTGACCGCAGGTGAATAGGGCTTCTCGTTGTTACACGCGGAGCCCTTTTGTTGTTTCGAAAATGTGATACAGTGAGGATATGAAAGATGTCATCGTACTCTATAAAAATCTCGGTGAAACTCCGCGGGAGTGTCTTGAGCGGTTCAAAAAAACACTCGCGGAAACAGGCGCCACCGAGGCACAAGAATACGCCACACGGCCGATGACATACGCCGGACGACTTGACCCAATGGCCGAAGGGCTGCTTTTGGTGTTGTCCGGTGAAGCCATTGTCAAAAAGGAAACATACACCAGTTTGCCAAAAACCTACGAGTTCGAAATATTGTGGGGAGCGCGCACTGATACCTCGGACATTCTCGGTCTCGTCGAGACAGAGCAACCGGTCAAGGCGCTAGAGAAGTCACTATATCATTTGTCGCAAACGGTTTTTGAAACCGCGCCAGCTTTTCCGGATATAGACGTGCTCAAGAAAAAATCAGAAAAATTGGCGGGGGAGTTCGAACAGAAATATCCTGCATACTCCTCGCGCACGGTTCCTGGCTTGGACGAGCATGGAAAGCGCGTTACTCGGTCACTTATCGAATGGGCGCGTCTTGGAAAAATTTCCGAAATCGAAATCCCCTCTCATATCGTCGAAATTTTTTCAACTGAACATGTTTCGCGCAGATTTGTAGCCGGCGCGGAACTGCTCGTGGATATTGAAAAAAGAGTGGCACTCGTACGTGGTGATTTTCGTCAGGAGAAAATCGTGGGAGGTTGGCGAGTGCTTCTTTCGTCGCAACCGGAAAAACAATTCGCCTTGGACACGATGCGAGTTGACGTTTCAGGCGGATTCTACATCCGACAGTTTGTCGAAGATCTCGCCCGCGCATTCCACACAACTGCCACGACGTATCATATCACTCGAACTCGCATCGGAGATTTTAACAACCCGACCGATTTCACAAACTTGCATTAAATTCTTCATGGTGGTTCAATAAAAGAAGAAGGGAACTCTATGAGTCTCAATCGTTTGAAAGAAGATTTCGGTGAACGGGCGCGATTTTTTAGAGAAAGCGAAGGGTGGACTCAAGAATATTTTGCCGAGCTGATTGGTGTGGAAGTCGCTGTTATTCGCAATATTGAAGCGGGGACATATGAGATTACTCATAGTCAGAATCGGCAAATTTTCTTTAAAATTTCGTTCGCGTTTAGAATGGGTTCACTGGAGTTTAAGATTCTTCACGAATTGTGTAGGATTCGCGCGGAACGCAAATGGAAATACAAACGCCTGTTACGGCGTAGTAACGTCAGTCCTAGGAAATTGAGTAAGCTTCGTCGTCGGTTTTAAAAATACATGTCGTAACAAACCCTCGGTAATCGTGCCGGGGGTTCAACTTTTACACAGGTTTGCAATTTTCGGTGAAAATGATTAAATGATGAAGGAAAGGAACTCATGAGCTCTGAAGACGCTCGGTTTACGCTTGCAAAGCGTTTGACGGCTTTTTTCAACGAAAAAGATAAAGTTGCAAATCGAAAGGGAATTACGCCGGAATTTTTTAAGAAACTGCGATGCGGAGATAGTAGTTTTTCCCGACATCGGCTTTTGAGGCTCCTGGTTTCAGTGGGTCTTCCCGACGAAGATCGGGATGAGTTGCGAGTTTTGGTAGATGTAATCGCTCCAGAACCGACTCCGAGGACCTGGAAACGTAGGAAATTTGATAGCAAACAACTTCGATTAGGTCGTGTTCGTCGAGGCGCTCGGTAAGTAGAAAGCCCCCGGAGTCAGCGTAACTCACGGGGGCATCTCTATTATATTTTAAATATTGATCCTAAATCTTTCTAGTCATCTCTTTCTTGCGCAGACGCACAATAGTTGGAGTGATTTCGATGTACTCGTCGTCGGCCATTATTTCCATAGCGCGTTCGATGTCGAGTTTGATGGAGGCCGCGAGGTAGACAGAATCGTCGCTTCCGGAGGCACGCATGTTGGTCAGTTGTTTGCCTTTGGTCGGATTCACAAACAAGTCCTCACCCTTTGACGCATTGCCGATGACCATGCCACGGTAGACTTCCGTGCCCGGCTCAATATACAGCACACCACGCTGTTGCAGGTTGTCGAGGGCAAAGGCGAGCGCCTTACCCTGTTCCATCGAGACCATTGCACCGAGGTGGCTTTTGCGAATCTCGCCGACATACGGACGGAAGCCGATAAAGCGGGAAGAGAAAATGCCGAGGCCTTTTGTGTCGATAATAAATTGTCCGCGATAGCCCAAGAGTCCGCGAGTCGGCGCTTCGAGGATAAGTCGCTGGTGGTTGTTTTCTTGTTTGATATTCATGAGCAGTGCGCGTTTCTCCGTCAATTTTGAAATGACCGTACTTGCGAACTCATCTGGCACATCGATGACAACTTCCTCGAACGGTTCCATTTTTTGGCCTTCGACTTCTTTGACGATGACGTGTGGTTGCGAGACTTGAAGCTCGAAGCCTTCGCGGCGCATGTTTTCGAGGAGGATAGCGATGTGGAGCTCGCCGCGACCGTAGACAATAATATCATCGCCGTCGAGATCGACTTTCAAACCGACGTTCACTTCCAATTCCTTTTCCAGTCGCTCGCGGATTTGTCGAGATGTGACGAATTTACCTTCGCGTCCGGCGAAAGGCGACGAGTTCACCATAAACTCGAGCGAAATAGTCGGTTCATCGATGGTGATGGAGGGCAGTGGCTCGAAATCTTTTTCGGTCGAGATAGTGTCACCGATGTAAATCTCCGGCAATCCGGCAATCATGACGATATCGCCGGCAACCGCTTCGGGCACGTCTTTTTTGACCATCCCTTCGAACGTATAAATTTTCGTAATTTTGCCACTGAAATTTTTACCGTTTGGTTCACTGACGTAAACCGTGTCGTTGTTTTTGAGCGTGCCCTGGTAAACGCGACAAATAGCCATGCGTCCGAGAAAGTTATCGTACGCGAGATTAAACACCTGCAACTTACCTGCGCCTTCGGGGTGTGCACTTGCCGGCGGAACTTGTTCGAGCACAACGTCGAGAATGGGATCGAGGTTTGTCATGTCATCCGACATCTGGCGTTTTGCCGTGCCTTCGCGGCCGATGGCGTAGAGTGTGGTGAAGTTGAGCTGTTCATCGTTCGCCCCGAGATCCATAAAAAGTTCGAGCACCATTTCGTGCACGGCCTCTGGTCGGGCAGCTTGCTTATCGATTTTGTTAATGATGACGATTGGCTTGAGGCCGAGCTCGAGC
>CAYNFW010000004.1:0-18866 GCA_964396805.1 uncultured Candidatus Saccharibacteria bacterium
CGAAAGTTTTGCAAGAAAAAAATGAAAGCATGGTTCTAGAAAGTCCGGTTAAAATTGAAGACAAAAAAAATGATGCGCAACCGAAACCGGACATGCAGTCGAAAAGTTTTCAACAAGCCCGACCGGAAACGATATCGTTGAATGCACTGAAACGCGAAGATACCAAAAATCCAACCACCCAAAACGTATTCAATTTAAAAAACGCCATTGCGGAAGCTTTAAAAAAACAACAACCTGCGCCTTCAGCGCGTCCGACACAGCCGGTTCAACACACTCTCCCCACACAACTAGTAAAATTGGAAGAAAAAAAAGATGAGAAAAAATCCGAGCATATTTCCTCGCGTGAAGTACCGGAAAGTGTGTTGCGGGAGATTCTCAGTATGGATAAGTCTGCTTAAAAAATGAAACCGAAACGAATTCTTATTTTTTCAACAGCGTACTTTCCCTTTAGTGCAGGAGCGGAAGTTGCAATTAAAGAAATTACTGATCGTCTTGGTCGTGAATTTGAATGTGATTTGATTACGGCAAAAATGGACAAAAAATTGCCGGCAGTCGAGCAACTTGGCAAGATACTTGTATATCGAGTCGGTGTCGGCAAGCCATTTTGGGACAAACTCCTACTTCCTTTTGCGGGTGCGTTGCAGGGATGGAAATTATGCCGAGCTCATCATTTTTTTTGTATGTGGGGAGTTATGGTTACCTACGGTAGTGGTGCCGCGTATATTTTGAATATTGCTCGACAACTCAGTAGAAAAATGAAAATACCGATTGTGCTCACTCTACAGGAAGGTGACTCGGAGGCGCATCTGCGTTATCGGTGGGGCGGTTTGATTGGTTTGTCGTGGTGGCTGGCATTGCAACGAACAGATTTTTTGACTGGCCTGAGTAACTTTCTGTTGCACCGCGCGGAAAATATGGGCTATGACGGCCCGCGAGCGCTTGTGCCGAACGGCGTCGATACAAAAATTTTTACAAAAGTTTTTCCCGAAACCCAGAAAGGAATTATGCGAAACATACTCGGCAAAAAAACTGGAGGTGTTTTTCTCGTGACCACATCGCGGTTGACACACAAAAACGCCGTTGATGATATTATTTCTGCTCTGGCACTTCTGCCGGAGCATGTTTCTTTGCTTGTCATCGGTCGGGGTGAGGAAGGGCAAAAATTGCAGGAACAGGTGGTCAAACTCGGGTTGTCGTCACGGGTCAAATTCATCGGCTTTTTGGCCTACGCCGACATACCGAAATATTTCTCAGTTTGTGATATATTTGTCAGACCGTCGCGCTCCGAAGGCTTTGGTAATTCCTTTATCGAGGCGATGGCCGCCGGTTTGCCGGTTATTGCCACACCGGTGGGTGGCATTGTCGATTTTATAGACGACAAAGAGACAGGTGTATTCTGTGCCCCGGACAACCCAAAAAGTATTGCTCTTGCCGTCGAATTACTGCTTGAAGACAGAGGGCTGGTCGCAAAAATTACCGCTCAGGCAAAATTACGCGTAGTTGAAAAATACAGTTGGAACTGTGTCGCACGACAGATGAAAGATGTGTTCGATCGATTGGGAGAGAATCAAAACGTGCATTTATAAAATAAAAAGACAGCATGAAAATTACAATTGCCGCAAACATATATCCACCGGAGATAGGAGGTCCTGCAGAGTATTCCAGAAAACTGTATGAGACATTACTCGTACAGGAACACCACGCGTCTGTGGTGACCTATGGTGGTTTCAAAAAGTATTCGACCGGTGTACGCCATATTCTTTATTTTTTTAAATTGTGTTATGAGGCATATGATACTGATTTTGTTATCGCTATGGATATTTTTAGTGTCGGATTGCCGGCAGTGGCGTTTGCCAAACTGTTCGGCAAAAAAATCGTCATTCGCGCCGGCGGAGATTTTTTATGGGAAACATGGACGGAGCGAACCAAAAAGTCTATTTTGTTGTCCGAGTTTTACACCGCCAAGAGAAAATTATCCACGAAGGAAAAAATAATTTTTTGGCTTTCCGGTATGATGTTACGTGCCGTGGACACGGTGGTTTTCAGTACGGAGTGGCAGAAAAATATTTTTCTTCGCCCATATAAGCTTGATGCTCGCACAACTCGTGTCATTGAAAATTATTATGCTCCGATTGCCGTTCCATCCGGAGCCTCATCTCGACCCGCCGAAAAAATATTTTTATCGCCTTCGCGCGATCGGTTCGTGAAGAACAAGAAAGTACTGGAAAAGGCATTTGACGACCTGACTGCACGATATACCGACATTATTCTCGACACGAAAATCGTGGCACACGAAGTGTTGCAGGAAAAGATTGGCCACGCGTATGCTGTGGTTGTGCCGTCCTTGTCCGAGGTCAGTCCAAACTTGGTGCTCGACGCGATTGCTTCCGGTTTGCCTTCAGTGGTCACTCACGACGTGGGTATCGCCGACCGCATCACCGGTATGGTTGTGTTTGTCGACTCACGTTCGGAGGGGGAACTTGCTCAGGCCATCGAGTCATTACTCGACCCCTCAGTATATCTCTCGTGCACGCAGGCCATCGGTTCCAGAACATTTTTTCATTCATGGAACGAAATTGTCCAGGAATTTATAGACATATATGAAAGTCATTAGCATCGACCGAGACAAAGACAGAAAAATTTTCGAAGCGGGTGATCCCGCGCGAGAGCGGATGATTGCGTATGGCGCGCAGATGGAAGAACTGCACATGGTCTTCTTTGTTTTGAAGAAATATGGTCTGCAAACCATCGCTATTGCACCAAATGTTTTTATATACCCGACCAACTCGACCTCGAGATGGCTTTTCTTATGGGACGCGATTGTTTTGGGTAAAAAGATCGTGCGGGAAAATAAATTTATTAGAGGCAGTGCTGTTGTCACCGCTCAGGATCCGTTCGAATGTGGTTTTGTAGCGTGGCGAATATCAAAATATTTTCGAATACCCTTACAACTTCAAGTTCATACCGATTTTTTGAGTCAATATTTTCAAACGTCCCTTCTCCAAAAAATGCGGGTGTGGATGGCAAAGTTTTTAATTCCGCGAGCGACCATGGTGCGAGTGGTTTCCGTGCGCATTGCCGAATCTTTCAAGAATGCCGGACTTATTCCGAAACAGCCGGTTAAAATTCTGCCAATTCGGATTGATGTAGAATCCGTTATGTCTGGGGAACAGTCACAAGAGCATACTGATTTAAAAAAAAAGTTCCCGCAGTTCAAGTTTATCGTTCTCATGGCCAGTCGCCTGACATCCGAAAAAAGAGTGGGTGACGCCATCACAGCGTTTGCCCGTCAGGCCTCGCACTATCCATATCTCGGTTTAATCATTGCCGGCAAAGGTTCCGAGCGGGAGCATCTTCAACGGCTAGCCAAACAAATTGGTATTGATGATAAGGTCATTTTTCTCGGTTTCCGTAGGGACGTCCTCTCTTTGATGAAGTCGGCCGACATGTTTCTTTCCACTTCGGAATATGAAGGCTATGGTATGTCTCTGGTCGAGGCGGGGTTACATCGTTTGCCGGTAGTGTGCACCGATGTCGGTTTGTCGGGGGAGTTGTTGATTCACAAAAAAAACGCCTACGTTTGTCCTGTCGGCGATGTGGAATGTATCTCGTCCGGCATTGGGGCATTGTTGGGAAATAATGCCCTGCGTATCGACTTGGGTCGGACATTGTATGCCGATATTGTGCAACGCATCCCGACAAAGGAAACATATGTCTCGTCATACATCGCTCTGCTCGAAGAAGCGAGTCGCGAAAACACACAACAATAATGATACAGCACCTCACAAAACATTTACTGGTTCGATATGCCATTTCCGGCAGTATGAGCGCATCTGTTAATCTGCTTTTGTTTTTTCTCCTGTTCAATATTTCGCATGTGTATTATATTCTCTCATCAATCATCGCATTTGTGGCAGCATTTCTAATCAGTCTGGTGTTGCAAAAATTTTGGACGTTTAAAGATCATTCGATGGACAAGTTTCATCATCAAGTAGGACGATATCTTTTGACTTCACTTTGTGGTTTGGTTATTGACATTAGTATTCTCTACATTTGTGTGGAATATTTCGGGATGTATGCTTTTCTTGGACAAATCACAGCCGGACTTCTCACTGCTTGCTGTACATTTTTCATGTCCCGGAATTTTGTGTTTAACCGTCAACTGGCATGAAGCTTTTACTTTTTACACAAAAAATGAATGCTGACGATCCGGTACTCGGTTTCTTTTGTTGCTGGGTTGATGAGTTGGCAAAACATTTTTTGGATGTGCAAGTTATCTGTCTGGAAAAAGGTCGATACATTCCGCCAGCAAACGTTCATGTTTTTTCTTTGGGTAAGGAACGAGGTGTTGGCAAAGCAGGGTACATAAAAAATCTGATATGCTTCATGTGGCAGCTTCGCAATTCATATGACAAAGTGTTTGTGCATATGAATCCCGAGTATATCGTTTTGTGCGGGTGGTGGTGGAAACTCACTCATCGCGACGTGTTTCTGTGGTATATACACAGAAGCGTTGATTTGAAATTGCGCATTGCAGTGATGTTTGCAAAAAATATCTTCACGTCATCGGTTCAAAGCATGAGCATACGATCAAAAAAAATACTTTATCTCGGACATGGTATCGATGCTGAAAAATTTGTGTATACACCTCGGGTCTACACGCCGGGTTTGGTCAGAATTGCGTATACCGGTCGTGTGACGCGTATCAAAAACATAGATGTCCTTGTCGATACGGTGTCACTATTGAACGATGAAAACATATCCTCGCATCTGTCTATTTTCGGGGGCACTGTCACGGTTGATGATGAGCTGTACAAACAAAAATTGGTCGATGATATCGCGATCAGAAAGTTGTCAGACAAAATTGCTTGGAATGGATGGACAACCCAGGGCGATTTGGTGAGACATTTTCGAAATATAGACGTGTCTGTCAATCTTTCTCCCGTCGGATTGATGGATAAAACGGTGCTCGAGTCGCTTTTGCTCGGTGTACCGACATTTGTTTCAAATGATGCGTTTGCCCCGATACTCGGTCGGTATGCCGATGTTTTTATGTTTGAATATAAAAATTCCATTTCTCTTGCACACAAAATAAAGGAATATGCGGTGTCGGCACATTCAGAGGATGTTATGAAAATTATATCCGACCGTGTTAGAAAAGATTTCGATATCGCGGTGCTGATACAAAAAGTTGTCGGCTATATATATGCCTGACATATTTCCGAAAAATATGAAAATAGTCATTTTTCTCAACAATTCACACAACATAGTCGGACGGGCGTACAAGGAAACGGTCTCTTTGTCGCGTGCGGGACATGTGGTAACGGTGCTTGCCAAATACAACGGTGATTTGCCGACAGAGGAAATTATCGGTGGCGCGACGGTTCGACGATTGATTATCTGGCCGGAGACTCGCATACCGATCATAAAACAAATTATTTTTTCATATCGTTGGATTCGGGCAGGATTGGATTTTGAGACCGACGTCTACCAAGTTGCCGATGCTGACACGCTCTTTGAGGCCACCATCTGCGCAGTGCTCAAAAGAAAAAAACTGATATACGACTCGTATGAATTGTTTTTGAATATCGTTTCTTTGGAACATGCTACGTTGTCACGATTGTATTGGTGGATAAAAGAATATATCGGCGTGTATGCTTCCGACTGTGTTATTGCGACAAATGACGAGCGAGCGAAGATTATGCGAGCGCGGTATCCTTTTGCCGAAAAAATAGAAGTGATAGAAAACTTTCCGAATAAAATCGTGGAGACTTCCGAACTGTATGAAAAAAACAGACACGACATGCGGGAAAAGTTGGGCATCGGACAGAAAACTGTTTTTGTATTTCAGGGTTTTTTGAATAGAAATCGCGGGTTGGAAGAGTTATTTGAAGCGTTTCAATACTGCAAAAAAATGAACGACATCGCGTTTGTTATAATCGGCAAAGGAGATTATAAGGACAGATTTGAGCAGTTGGTTGCGGACAAAAAATATACAAATGTGATATGTACCGGCAAAGTAAACTATTTGGAGTTGTCGACTTATTTGTCGATGGGAGATGTTGGGATGGTTTTTTACCCGCCGATATGTTTGAATTATGTCTATGCCGCGCCGAACAAGCTGTACGAGTATATGATGAACGGAATGGCCGTGCTTTCGAACAACACAGTCACTATCAGTCGAGTGATAGATGCCGAAAAGAGTGGTTTGTGGTATGCCGATGGCGCAAAAGGTCTGGCAGAAAAAATAGACTATATGGCCGAACACACGGGAGAAGTATCGGAAATGAAAAAGCGAGGCTACGATGCCGTTATGCAAAAATACAACTGGGAATATCAGGAGGAAAAGTTTTTGAATATATATAAAAATGTATGACATACCAGGAAACTGATCAAAAAAAATATTCTCCCGGATACAACGACGTCGAGTTTCGGCAAGCTTTGAAGATTTTTTTGGACCACGGACGAACGGACTGCTCGAGATCTGACGCCAAACTCGAACAGAGATTTAATCTGCAGTATGATCAGGAAGAACAGTGTGGCGATCGACTTGACCACATTAAAAGTTTTCTCGGCGACGTGAAAGGAAAAAAAGTGTTGGAAATCGGATCAGGTTCCGGAGGGTTGAGCGTTGCACTAGCTCGTTTGGGAGCTTTGGTGTGCGGTGTAGAACCGGACGAAAAAGGATTTTCTGTGTGTCAGTTGAGAAAAAAAAGATATCCCGACATAGATCTTAAGTTCATGCAATGTCCGGCTGAAAAACTTCTCTTTGAAAATGACCAATTCGATTATGTCGTTATGATTTCCGTTCTCGAACACGTGGCTGATCCTCGACAGTCACTCAGAGAAATATACCGTGTGCTGAAACCTGGCGGAGTTTGCTTCGTCGACATGCCGAACCGTCTGTGGCCGATTGAGGCACACTACAGAATGTGGTTGTTTCCGGTACTGCCGAAATGGTGTATGAAATCATATCTACGAGTGCATGGCAAAAGTCCGAGGGAGATTGATTACATAAACTTTTTCACTGAAGGTACATTGTCGAGAGAACTTCGGAGAGTTGGTTTTACACATATTGTTCAACATTCGAAAAAAGAACTTTTGAACAAAATAAATAATTCGCAAAACATACACACTACGTCTATACAAAAGATACTCAAGATTCCTGTACTTGGGTGGGTGATGTTATGGGTATTGCAAGGCGCTGTTCATTGCAGTTTGTATCCGACTCTGCGTGCGACGGCTGTCAAATAAAAAACACCATGAAATTACTTTACCTAGCTAATGCCAGAATTCCGACAGAAAAAGCTCACGGTTTGCAGATATTTCAGATGTGCGAAGCATTCGCCGAGAATGGTTGTGATGTCGCGCTTGTTGGTCCGAAAAGGGTAAATAGTATCACACAAAATCCGTGGCAGTATTATGATGTGCAAAAAAATTTTTCATACTCCGCAGTACCGTGTCTCGATCTCATTTTTCTCGATGCCAACAGTTTGTTCTTTCTGATACAAACAATTACGTTTCTTTTTTCGACAAAAATTATATCACTTTTTAAAAAATATGATGTTGTTTACACCCGTGAACAACTGGTCGGTCTTTTTTTTCAGGGACATATTTTGGAGATGCACAGTATACCGAAAAGAGTCGTGGCAGTCCATCGGTTTTTGTGGCGTCGGGCAAAAAAAATTGTTGTCCTGACCTCGTATATCAAAAGCAGTTTAGTCAAAGAGGGTGTACAGCAAGACAAAATTATAGTCTCGCCTGATGGAGTCAACCTTGCAAAATTCGATATTTCCTTGTCCAAAAAAGAAGCCAGAGAGGGGCTCAAATTACCTCAGGACGCAGTGCTTGTGGGCTATGTCGGTATGCTCAGGACGCTTGGCATGGAAAAGGGTATTGAGACAGTTCTCAGGGCTCTGCAGGCGCTTCGTGACGACAGTATCCGGTTTGTGGTGGTTGGTGGGCACATGGACGATGTGGAGTTCTACAGGCACAGGGCGGAGGCTCTAGGGATTGCCGAAGCAGTCATTTTTGTCGGTAGGGTGAGCCATTCGCTTATTCCGGCGTATCTGAAAGCTTTTGATGTTCTTGTGGCCCCTTTTCCAAAAAATGAGCACTATATGTACTATATGTCTCCGATGAAAATTTTTGAGTATATGGCTTCGGGTAGGCCGATTATTGCCAGTCGTTTGCCTTCTATCGAAGAAGTTATCGGTCGGGGTGAGGCAATGCTTGTCACACCTGACGATGTCGTCGAGCTGGCGGAAGGTTTGAAAAAAATCTTGTATAATGAAGACGTGTCGGTAACTCTGGCGGAGAAGGCTCTGTTTTCTGTGCAGAAATATACTTGGATAGAGAGAGCAAAAAATATTTTAGCGGAAATATGAAAAACATTTTTAAAAAAACCATTTTTTTTCTTTTTGATTGCGTCGGTATAAGTTTTCTCGTTGGCAGAGTGCTTGACAAAAAAGTAACCTGCGTCGGGTATCACAGTGTGTATGATGAAAAAAATAAAAAAGAATTTTCACACGAGTTGTATGCCAATATATCAGTCAGCACGGCAGATTTCGAAAAGCAACTGCTTTCTTTAAAACGTGCCGGACACACATTTATTACATTCGCCGATTTGAAAAAACCCGAACTGAAAAAGTGTAAAAAACCGACTATTATTTATTTTGACGACGGATACAAAGATAACTTGGTCAACGCGTTTCCTATTTTACACAGACTTGGCATCCCGGCCACGGTTTTTGTGACGGTCGGACTGATTGAGAGAACATGTTTTCTGTGGACGTTGGGTTTGCGTCAGTTTTTATACGGAAAAAATACTCCGCATGTTGAGGTTGAACAAAAAATAGAAAATCTCAAAAAGCTTTCGAAAGAAGAACGCAAAAAAGCTCTTCGTGAACTATATGCACAAGACAGATTTCAAGTGGATCCAAACATCTTCAATATTTTTATGACATGGGACGACGTATGTGAACTCAGTCGGGGTGGCATGGAGATCGGATCTCACGGCATGTTGCACAACAAGTTCAGCGAGGCGGGCGAGGAGGAGTTACGTGCCAAAGTTGTCAATTCAAAACGCATTATCGAACAAAAAATAGGCAAAAAAATAGATACCATTTCGTATCCGTATGGAGATCACAATCGTAAGGTGGTTAACGTAGTTAAGGAAGCGGGGTATTCATTTGCTGTGACGGTCATAGACGGGTACAACAGTTTTGAGGACATTATGGAGCGACCGTTTGAGCTCAAGAGAATCAACCCAGGTTCGAACCATGTCGTTAATCTGACAAAGATTTTTTTAAGAAATATATTGTCTCACAAATATTTTGGCCATTCTGACCAAATTTCTGGCGGTCGGTTGAACCCATTGTCGCCCGGTGCCGATCCAAAATATACGCCACATCGGATAGTGTAGTGACAGAGCCAGACAAACCTCGAGCCATATACCGCCAAAAACTTTTTTCATTGCGCGGTCATTATATACTTTTTTTGTGTTGTTCGATGTAAGTATTCTCGTGAGTAATTGTTGTAGTGTCGTCGGAAAAAGAGGGTTCTCCAGAAAAAGGTATCGCTTAACAGAGACGGCCGTCCACAAGTCTTCGGGCGTCGGTTCCATATCAAGTCGGCGCAGTTCACCGGCGATGATTTTTTGAGCATGTTCGACCTGCGTTTTTTTGTTTTCCGCCGATACTTGATGTTCGTGTCTTCTATACGACAACAAAACTTTTCCTATATTCGCCAGTTTCCCGTACTGAACCGCTCTACTGTACAAATCGAAATCTTCCACGTATGCCACATCATCATTTGAGTTTCGGTACTTCAGGTAATGTGCCAACAAAAAATCTTTTCGCAGTATGATGGTTGGATGCACTAGTGATGTCCGAAAAAGGAGACTGACAGCCAGTTCGTCGGGGTCAGTCGAGTGTCGAATGATATGATGTTTTCCTGATCCAATGGTTTGTGCCCAAGTTCCAGATATCATTATGTCCTGGTTTTGTTCCATAAAAGCGAACTGCGTTTGCAAACGGTGGGGGAGACTGACATCGTCCGCATCCATTCGGGCGATGTATTTGCCACGCGCCAGCTCGATGCCCTTGTTCAGACTCATGGCCAGGCCGATATTTTTTTCATTTCGAATATAAACAATGCGTGGGTCTGTGTGTAAGGTGATGATGCTTGCGCTTGTATCGGTCGAGCCGTCATCAATCACGATAAATTCAAAATCGGAAAAAGTTTGGGTTAATATACTGTCAATCGCCTCCGGGAGATATGTCTCTCCGTTATAAACCGACATAAGCACGCTGATTGCTGGAGTTTTTGTCATGTTATATTTTTATCCATCCATCCGGTAAAACGTCTCGCGTGTCTTTTAAAACATCAGTGAACCATTTTTTTGGGGCGATGATTATTTTTTCCGGATTTTTGTTAAGCCAGGCCGCCCACCACGAAAATGTCGAGTTGGCGATAATGTTGTGTTTACAGAGGGTCATTAGGACGAATTCCTCTGGACCAGTCATTTTTCCATCGGAAACAAAGACAGAATTGTCGGGGCAGGGGATATTTTCTTTGACCCACTCTATGTCGTCGGAAAAAAAGAAAAATACCGGGTTGTGAACTCTCTCAGACATGAGACGTATCGTTTTTTTGTAATATTCCGGAGTGAGAATGTTATATAAGTGCGGTTTAGTCAGATAATCTCCGCGTCGAATGGCCACAGCTACGGCTTCCGAGTAGGTGATACGTTGTGCGATATCGGGAAATTTTTCGGCAATAGGTATTCTGGGTGTGAACTCTTTGCGAATATCCTCCTTTATATTTTTGAAATATTTTTCGCTTTGGAACAGCCCTTCGATATATGCGTTACCTTTGATGTCAAAAAATTTCGGAAAGAAATGAAAATGTGGTTCGACAAACTTTTTACCAAAAGGAAAATATTTTGCTCGAAATATGTCCCAGCGGTTAGCTTTTTTGGCAGTAATGTTGAATTCATCAAGCACAAAAGGTCGCCACACTTTTTTATATGATGAAATATCAAGAGCGAAATCAGCCCCGTTTCTTTCTGCGAGGGCTTTACCGGCGGCATACTGGAACAGTTGGTTACCGAGACCACCAGTTAATTGACTGACAATAAGTCCTTTTTTTACCTCCGGTTTCTCTTTGAAGTAAGTCGCATATTTTTCTCTATTGTCCAAAATATATTTCGGTAAGTCACTCTCGTCAATCCAAAACTTGAAATCTCGGCCGATGTAGTCCTTATTTTTCAACAATCTTTTTTTGATATTTGACTTAATGGCATCAGTATTGAAATCAGTTGCACTATAGGATGCCTCCAGTTTTTTTTGTATGAAGTCGACATCGCCAATATTGGTAAAGTGCCACCCGCCGTTTTCCACATATATATACGATGTTTTACTGGCTGTACGCAAATGATTGAGGCAGGCATTTTTTATGTTACTGTATGTCGTTACCAGTGTCCCTGCCCAGGGTTCACTTGAACGATTATTTAAAGAGTATACATATACAAGCTGTTTTAATTTAAATATTTTATTCTCGTTTGAAATGACAATTTCTGGGTTCCAGATTTCGTCCACATCTCCGATAAAACAAAGGTCGTCGTCTTGTAGCCCAATGAGTGCTTTTTTGATGTTTTCCTTCTGATAAAATTCTTTTAGCCAATGAACTATACCTTTTGGTACATTTGAACTGTTTTTTGCTATCTGTAGGATATCTGTGTCACAATTTGTGTCATTCTCATCTTTTGGTGTATCGGTTACAACATAATGGATAATCTTGTGTTGCCATCGCCTGAATCTTTCCTTGTTTTCTTCAAAGTATAACGGTTTGGGCAGTCCTGAAAAAGTTTCAGTCGCTTCGACAATAACAAAATAATCGACATGTTTGTCTAGAATGTTTAATCGTATTTCCAGCAAATCAAGTTCGTTAAAAAATGTAAAAATGTCGTATTTTTTCATACTGTTACCTTAGAATTTTTTTCACAAGTTTTTTCAAGACTAAAATGGTGTTTTGTATGAGGGTTTCTATGGGGGGATGTGTTGGGAGATATATAAAATTTTTATTTACTGAAATTTCCGGATTCCATAGAGTATACATTGCACGTTCGATGATTTGTGCCTCACCGGGGTGAGGTGAGTAGGAAACATACAGTTTAAGTTTCTCATAGAATACCTTTGGATATTTTTGTATATTTTCCTTTGTAACAATGTAATTGGATCCCGGGGCAAACTTAACATATGATGGTAGAGTATCGACTATGTATTTGATAAATTCGTTAAATGTTAAAAAATATTTAGCTGGGTATACATCCAAATACCAACTGTTGTTTTTTTCATTGTACATACCATCTTCGGAATAAAAACTAATCCCTGGTTTTTCTAAATGATTTTTAGTAAAAATGGGTGTAAAAAATGCATTATCGCAGATTTGGTCGAATTCTTCTTTTGTAATATATTTGAAGATATTACCTTTCGTCAATATCATACTATTTGGTAGATGGTCGTAGTTATCAATAATATATGTAAGTTTGTCATATATATCCCAGCCGATATTTTTTACATGCAATACTTTTGATTGATCGAAAATTTTAGTCCATTTGTCTGAGTCGCTTCGATCATAAATAATGTAATTATCAGTATACTCCAGTAGCCAACTGATGTCGGCATTGTAGTTTGAAATCATCAAAAAGTTATTTTTTATTTTCATATTGTTGCAGTTCTCCTACACATTGTTCGTATGATTGCAGTACCCCATATCTATTTTGGTACAGCCAGCCTTTGACTATATTGTACCCGCACGCCCAATATCCATCTGATACATTATGTCGTGCCCAGTATTTTGGCGCGATGATACATTTTACATTAATATTGAGCCAAGCAGGAAAAAAAGCAAAACTTGAATTTGACACTATCAAAAACTCAGCACTTTGGATTGTAGAATAATCACTTTTTAAATTATGTGATATGTCAAAATTCGGGAAGAACTTTTTAGCAGTTTTTATATCATCTGTGACCACTTGGAACCTCATATCCGAATGAATATGGAGCATATGAGCTACCGCGTTGTCCCAATAGTTTTTTGTTAAGAACAATTCACGCACTCCCACATATTCTCCACCGCGAAAATTGATTATACACGTGTGCCATGTCGGGATAACGGTCTCAACTTTCAACCATTCTCTGATTTTCTCTTTGTGATGTTCGAAGTATTTTTCTCCCTGGAAAAGACCGTCGATTTTAGTATTATCCAAAATATTGGTTAACTCATTGTCATACGAACGAATGTCTGTACCATCTGGACGGTTAACTCGTTTTTCGCAATAATAATGTTCTATGCCATTCGGTAGTATGGTAGGAGGTGCACCTTCATGTGGGCTTGAACCACCCACAACCGGTAATCCAAAATCAAGTTTCATAAGATTACCTCCTTTGAATTTTTCCGGATGCATAACTCCAAAGGCGAATCCTTTATCAAGAGCAAGTACTCGGGTCATTACATAATTAAAGAGTTGATTACCTAATCCTGATCCGTTATAAAACTCAGTTACTATCATGGTTACATATAATCTTTAGGTATTGGTGTGCCAGTTGCTTTTACATAGTCATCCACACTGTTTGGCTCGACATCCGGACGTGTTCGTCGTGCGAGTTCGAGTATTGTTTTTCTGCCAGTACCGGCGAACGTGGAAAGAGATGTTTTTCTGTCCCATTGTAATACCTGATCGGCAATAACTTTTGCAATGACATCGACATAGTCACCTTGAGTGTATTGGTCCTTATATGCCCTTGGAAAAGGGAAAGGGTTTGGTTTAAATAATGTTCGTAATATTAGATGGTGTGGGTGTGTTTTTACGATTTCTTCCCCAAGTTGTTTCGAGAGTGCATAAACTCCAATCGGATTATGAGCATATTCTGTTGAAATATATATAAACGGGGTATCTAAATAATTTCTGACCATATTGAATGTTCCATAAGCGTTTGTTTGGAAACATTTATCTGGTTCACTTTCCGCCTTTCGAACATCAGTGTAGGCACCCATATGTAGGATCAAGTCGTATTTTCCTTTGGGAATAGAGTAGGTAAAGTCCCAATTTTCAATACCAACATACTCACCCTCAAGATGTTTTTTAAGTTCAGCTGCGAGTCGTCCTGTTCCTCCTGTTATTAAAATTTTAGGCATAAAATTCTTTAACTTTTTTAATAATAAAATCTAATTCTGATGCTGTAAGTGCGTTATGAACGGGCAGAGATAAAAGCTTTTTCCATTCTCTGTCGGTGACTGGAATAGGTCTTTTAACAGCTTTTTTCCAATATGTCATTTCCGAAAGAGGTTTGAAGTGAACAGACGTTGCAATTCCGTTTTCTGCCAAAAATTCAGATAACTTGTCTCTATTCTCACATTTCATTGTATAATACTGGACCGTATGCGAATATTCCGGTATTTCTATCTGTTTTATTTTTTTAAATGCCTTGTTGTAGGCTGATTGAATTGACCTTCTCTTGGCGTTTGTCTTCTCCAGTCTTCGGAGTTGACCTAGACCAACAATTGCCTGCACATCAGTCATATATGCTTTAATACCTTGACTTTGTGTAATATCATAATCCCATGTGTATTTTTTTGCTCCAGCTCTATCAAATGTTGATTTCTCTACACCAAGCCATGTAAGTGCCCTGAGTCTCTTGTAAATTTTCTCGTCATTGGTTGTAATAGCACCTCCGTCCCACATCGGCATTGATTTAACAGCTTGGAATGACCAAATCGTTATGTCTGAATCTTTACCGACGCCAGGTGTATACATTGCATGTGCAGCATCTTCTATTATCAAACCTTTGAATTTTTTACGGATACCTTTGATGTCAGCTAATCTGCCGTGGGAGTCTACGGTGATTATTGCCTTTGTTTTATTTGTGATTACTAAGGTTTTTGGATCCAAACAAAGAGTATGAGGGTCTATGTCAGCAAATGTTACATCCATGTTGTTCCATTCACCCACAATAGCGTCCGAGACAAATGTCATCGCTGTGGTTATAAGTTCTCCACCAGTAATTCCATATACTTTTAAACACAGATCAAGTGCCGAAGTGCCAGAGTTTGTTGCAATGCAATATTTGGCATCTACGTATTTTGCCAGTTTTTCTTCAAACTCAAAACACTTTGCCCCCTGTCCCCACCAGCCACTATCTAGCACTTCCAGGAGTTCTTTTTTTGTCTGTTCGTCTATCGTCGGTCGTAGTACTGGTATCATAGTATGTATATTAGTTTTTTACAGTATATATCATTATTTAAATTTTGGATATATTGCGTTTGTCCCTGCATATCTATGGAACATAAAAGGTCGTAAGTTTTTGATTTCGGGTATCATAGTTTCGTGAGAAAAATACTTCGCTACATCTATGTCAGCGAATCTTAGGCCTCGTTTTGTGTACTCATGCCTATAATTGACGCAGATAAACCCATCTTCATTGTAGAATCCATGGAACGGCTTCCATTCTAGTTCTATTTTAGCTGGTAAGTCAATAAGCCGCTTGCTACGCAAGGAAACACTGTTTCCAACACGAATAATTTTTCCACTAATATCTCTGAAAGAAAAATTATCTTTAGGGAGTGGCCACGGAGCTCCTATATAATCGTAATCCAAAAAATCATCCCTCCAACTGTCTGGGTTGACCACAAAACCGTCGGCGTGCGCAAGAATGGCGAATTCTGTATCTACGTAATTTCCCAGTTCATATATTACACTATAGTTCCATTGATCAATTGATGTTATTGGGTGAATTGGTTGATGAATAATGTAATTTGGGAGATTGTAAGGAATAATATTTGAAATTATTTTTACTTTCCCAAACTCAATATTTCTGCAGCTATATTCTAGTGCCTGTATGGTTGCAGAAATATCGACCGAAGTCATTGCAACTAAGGTTATGTTATGAAGCTTTTTCATATTTTTTTTTCATATATTCTCTCTCGCTCTCTTTCAGTGTATTAGTCAGGTAATTGGTGGTTTGATGTTTTCCTACACCAATCACAACATTTATCTCGTTTAGTATTGTCGGGTCGCCGAACTTGTCGTGAAGTCGTTTATAATAATCACAATCAAGTCTCCATGTCATGGTTTCGTCAAACAGTAAAGGATCTTCGTTTTTTATAGTTAAAACTGACGGCGAACCAATAGTATTTTTTCCGATATGGATAGTATCATTATAAAATGGAAAATGTGAGTCATATCTTTTTTTCCCATCATAATGTTCGCAACCAGTTATAAGCCACATGCCCGCAAAGTTCTCTACGATTTGTGCGAGTGAGTTGTCGCTTGCGAGGAAATCATCCATATATAATATTTTAATGATATTTCCACGAGCGTTTTTTATTCCTTCATTTGTATTTTGTGCCATTCCTTTGCGAGGATTTTTTACATAACGTATTGAAAGAATATCCTTGTATTTATCGCATGTGGTATGAATAGAATTATCATCTGAGTTGTCCGTAATAACAACTTCAAAATCTTTGAACGTTTGCTTTACAAGTACGTCAAAACTTCGTGTTAATAACTGTGGACCATGCCCATGCATTTCATATGTTGGTATACAAACACTAATCATGTTGCTTGAAACTATACTTAATCATGCGACTCGATATGGTTTTATCCGGATCAGTAACGTATCCGTATTTTTCGAGGTTGTTTTCGACTGTGAATTCGGCCGCTCCCTTCACATAATCCTGACTCGTTCCCTGAATGAGAAAATCGACATGAACTAGATACGCGTCTTCTATCAAGTGTACGGTATCCGTTTGACAGACAATCTCTCCGACAGGCGCGAGATTTTTATCGATTGTTTTTTCGGTGACGTCGCTGTCCAGTCGCAAGACGGTTTGTTTTGACGAACGGCTGTCAATGGTCACGACCACTCGAACGTCGGAAATCGGCGCGGAAAAATCACTCGCGTACTTCAATACGATTTTTAATTTGTCGTCACTGCGCATAACCCCCGACCCTTCGAGATTTGAGACTGTGATGCCGGTGAAGTGAACGGTATTTTTATTGTTGTGCGCCAAGTTGACGTTTTGTGCCGAAACATAGTGTGGTTTCGATCTCTCGCGAACGTATGACTCGGTAACTTCTTTTGTCGGACCAATTTTTTTTATCCGTCCTTTTTCAATGAGAATCGTTTTTTTGCACAAATTTTGGACTGACACGAGATTATGACTGACGAATAAAATGGTACGATCCTCTTTTTGGGTGATTTCCTCCATCTTTTGCAGGCATTTTTTTTGAAACTCACTGTCGCCGACTGCGAGCACTTCGTCAATAATCAAAATATCCGGTTCCATGTGGACGGCGACCGAAAATGCCAGGCGGACATACATGCCGGATGAATAGTGTTTTACTGGTGTGTCGAGGAACTGTTCAACCCCTGAAAATTCTATAATTTGCGCAAATTTTTCGGAGATTTCTTTTTTGGACATGCCGAGAATGGCGCCATTCAGAAAAATATTTTCTCGGCCGGTTAGCTCGGGGTGGAAGCCGGTGCCGACTTCGAGAAGCGATGCCATGTTGCCCCGGATGATTATTTCGCCATGCGACGGCGGCGTGATTTGGGAAAGAAGCTTGAGTAGGGTTGATTTCCCGGCACCGTTTGCACCGATAATGCCGATAATTTCTCCTTTGGCGACATTAAAATTGATATCGCGAAGTGCCCAGAATGTTTCCTCCTTGTCCAAACCGGCCACTTCTTTTGCTTTTTTCTTTAAAAATCTGAGCGGGTGCTTAAAGGTGTTAGCCAACACATCGCGCAAGGTCACATAGCTACCGGTTTCGTGGCGGATTTTGTACGTTTTGGAAACATTTTTTACTTCTATGATTGGTTTTTCGGACATAGTGTGCGGATTATACGATATCGGCGAAATATTGTTCAGTTTTTTTGAACATATAGAAACCGATGACAAACATTATTGTTACTGCTGTGAGTGAAATGCAAAGTAATAGCCAGTTGACCGGTTCGGTGTGCAAGAGTGCGCCACGAGCGCCTTTGATAACAGCGGTCATCGGGTTAATGGCCAAAATCCAGGAATATTTTCCGGCAATCGATGGTGGATAAATAACTGGTGTGACGAAAAGCATGATCTGAATGAAGTAGGGAAGGATGTAGCGAACATCACGATATTTGACATTGATTGAAGCTAAGACCATGCCACCGCCCATAGCTGCAAAGAAAGATATAATCACCAAAAATGGGAGTATGAGAAGTCCAGATAAATGAGGAGCGAAGCCATAGTAAAACATCAGTCCAACCAACACGATGGAAGCGACCAAAAAGTCGACGAACTGAACGGCTACGGATGCAATCGGCAGAATAATTCTCGGAAAATAAACCTTGGTGATGATTGAACGATTGGAAATAAGCGAGTTACTCGTGTCGCCGAGTGAACCCGAGAAAAATTGCCAGAAAAGAAGTCCTGTGTACACAAAAATCGGGTAGGGTATGTTGTCCGATGGCACGTGAATGAGTGCACCGAAGAAAACACTAAATACAACCATGGAAATGAACGGCTGGATAATTGCCCAGGCCACGCCGATGGCGGTTTGTTTGTAGCGTACTTTCAAGTCGCGCCAGACGAAAAAATAGAGCAGTTCTTTGTACTGCCATATTTCACGAATGTCCGCGAAACTGAAAATTTTCTTTGGACGGATAACAGTTTCCTTTACAGGGGTGTACGTCGACATCATGTTATGAATAGTATCAAATATAAGACTTTTTTTCTAGCCTGCTGGCGCGCTGTATATGTATTTGTTATACTCAGACGTATGAAAATAACAAAACAAATTTTGACCTACGCGGTCTGGG
>CAYNFW010000005.1:0-18732 GCA_964396805.1 uncultured Candidatus Saccharibacteria bacterium
ACGAAATGCGAAGGAATGATAAAAGTGCGTGACCTAGGTGACGACTACTACACGCTTGACGAGAAAAACTACACTCTGAAAGGACAAAAAACCAGTCACACCTTCACCCTTGGCGACCCGGTACGTTTCAAAGTCGTCTCGGCAGACATGGACAAACGAGTACTCGACTATGCATTGGTGAACTAGGGTTGGATTTGAAAGAAGCAGGATGCCACAATATGGCGTCCTGTTTTATTTCGCTACAGCAACTGCCTCGTCGAAGGCAACGGATAGGAGTTTTGAGCCACCGCCGAGACCCATGGTCACGCCATACAAGATACCGGCGCGGGACATTGTTTCGCGGTTGTGAGTGATGACAATGAGTTGTGAATACTTCGACAAGTTTTCAATCATGTCGGCGTACTTTTTCGAGTTGGCTTCATCAAGTGCGGCGTCCGTTTCGTCGAGAATGATGAACGGTGGCGGATTGACCTGAGAAATGGCAAACAACAGTGCGATAGATGTCAGAGCACGTTCACCGCCGGACAGCATCATCAGCCCTTTGACTTTTTTCTTCGGCAAGTTCACTTCGATGTCGATACCGTCTTCGGTCGTAGCTTCGCCTAGCGTTAATCCGCCCTCGGCATCAGTGTCAAGAACTGTCCTTGACATGTCACCATCATCACCGAGCAAGTCGGACATATCGGTATCGGATTTCTTGCGTTTTTTTGGTGCGGAGATGACCGAAAGTGAGGCCTGACCTCCACCAAACATCAGAGCAAAATATTCCTTGAATTGTGCATTTATTTTTTCCACGCCAGTTTTGAATTCGGTCGACAGTCGCACATCCAAATCGCGAATGAGCTCTGTCAGTGAATCAGCCGAATGTTCGAGGTCGAGTAATTCCTTCGCCAAAAAAGCGTCGCGTTCCGTCGCATCCGTGTATTCCTTCATCACATCATCCCCGCCCGCACCACCCATTTCCTCGAGACGAATTTTCATTTTTTCCAGTTGTCGACGTCGCTCATCCTGTCCCGCACGCGGTTCGGAATAGTCAAATGCTAATTTGTCAAATTGCAAAACATACGCGCCGACGAGCATTCCGAGCTCAGTTAGCTCACGTTTGAAATCTTCACTAACCAGCCGCAGATTTTCCTCGTCGCTTCCGAGAGAGTGCATTTTCGAGCGTATCTCTTGTTCCTCCGCCATGATGCGGAACACTGCTTTCTCCGCGTCGCGGTTTGAATCTTTTTCCGCATCGATATTTTTTTTGAGCATGTCGTATTGCCGAGCGAGATCGGCCTCTTTTTTCTTGACATTCTCCACGGTTCGCTCGATATTTATTTTCGAATCCTTCAATCGTTCGATGTCCGCATGTGCGTCAGCAAGTAGCGACATGTCTATCTTGTCTTTATGATCATCGACGAACTGTGTCATCATAAACACAACGTCGTCGAGTAGTCGAAAAACGGCATCCATGTCTCCTCCCGCCTTTGTGTTTTGTATTTTCTCCTGAATTTTCGCGGATAGAGTTTCAACTTGCACAAGCGGCACCGTTTTTGTCTCCATAGATGTCGCTACTTCCTCCTGTTTTTTAACCATTCTTGTGAGCGACGAGAGTTCGCCATCGAGTCGTCCAAACTCACGAAACAAGTTATCTTTTTCCTCGCGCACGTCATGCAGATTTTTCTCGAGAGCAATGAGTTCGTCCGATGTTGCGTCCTTGTGTGCACTTTTTTCGAGCACTTGACGAGCTGTAGCCAATTCTTTTTCTAATTTTTGCAGGTCAGCCTCAAGCGGTGCACGTCCGTCGGCTAGCTTACTTTTTGTCCGCGTAATATATTCCAGCTCGCGGTTGCAGTACTCCATCGCAAGCGTCTGTAAATCTTTTTTGAGTTCCACAGCCTTCTCCACTTTCTCCACCTGTTTTTTGAGAAATTTTATGTGAGGTGTAATCTCGCGTCGCAGAGACTCTACCTGTGCACTATTCTCGCGCGTTTTTTCCAATTTTCGCTCACTTTCTACTTTTTTGTATTGATATTGCTTCAGTCCGAGCGCATCTTCAATCATCCCTTTGCGTTCCTTGGTTGATGCGTTCAAAATTCTGTCCGCCTCGCCTTGAGAAATAATGTGGTGTCCGGATGAGCCGATGTGCGCCGATGCCAAAAGTTCCGCCACGTCTTTCAGACGCACCTGCGAACCGTTTATCATATATTCATTCACTCCGTCACGATGCACGACTCGCTCAATGACTACTTCCTGAAAATCCACCGGTAGAAAGCGCGTCGAGTTATCAAAGACCACTTTCACACTCGCGCGATTGGCACGTGCAAGTTCTCCGGCACCGTTAAAAATGAGATCTTCGCCTTTTTTTCCGCGAAGCGATTTGATGGACTGCTCACCAAGCACAAACTGAAACGCCTCGGCGATGTTTGACTTACCCGACCCGTTTGGCCCGACGATTGCCGAGATTGAAGATGAAAACGTCAGCTCGCTTTTCTTGGCGAAACTTTTAAACCCAGAGAGTTCGATGGATTTGAGATACATAATATAAATAGTATACGAAAAAAGGGTGGCCTATGCCACCCCCTCTGGATGATCTGAATTATTCACCACAAGAACCTCTCTTACGTGGCGCTCGAGATTGTTTGCGTCTTTTTCCCAATCTCCGTTTTTATCTATCAAGATTTTTGTATGAAGTTCTTTGATTTCCTTAAGCTGTGCCTCCAAATCAAGAACACGCCTCAAATCTTCTGTAGAAATTATTTTTTGAACTAATTTGGTCTCATTCGTCTTAGGATCCCTTTCAAGACTCAGCATTACATAACTCGATGATTTTTCAGGTGTCACACGATTACCTCTTTTGAGGTACTATCACAACCAAAATTTAATTCCACCCACGTACCTCAAGTGCTTTGCGGGCCGCGGATTGCTCCGCGTCCTGTTTCGAGAGTCCGGTACCATCAGCGACGAGTTCGCGACCGATGTGAACACCGACCGTGAACTGCTTACCATGATCGGGACCAATTTCACGCATCGTTTTATACGACGGCGTCGTGCCTTCGTATTCCTGCGCTTTCTCCTGAAAGAGTGACTTGGCGTCGATGAAACTTTTGGCAGAAATAATCGTGTCGATGAGCGGTGTGAAGTTGCGCTCGATGAACGCTTTGGCGTTGTCATATCCCTGATCGAGGTAAATCGCGCCGATGATTGCCTCCAGCGCGTTCGCCAGGATGTACTGTCGTGCGCGTCCCATATCCTTACTCTCGCCTTTGGACAGAAGCAAGTAGTCGTTCACGCTCAAGGATGTCGCGATACCCGCGCAGGTGTCTGCGTTGACCAGTGCCGAGCGATATGCAGTCAGCTCGCCCTCCGGTTTGGTCGGATATTTTGCATACAGGAAATCCGTAATAACGAGCTCGAGCACTGCGTCGCCAAGAAACTCGAGGCGCTCGTTATGCATCAGTCCTGAGTTTTTATTTTCGTTTATATACGAACGATGCACAAAGGCCTGCTTGAGCAAATCTTTGTTTGTAAAATGTAGTCCCGCTGTTTTCTCAAACTCTGCAAAATCAATAGTCATTACGTTGTGGGCTCAACTCTGCAATCACGTCGTTTTGTCACGCGAAATCACAAAATTCAACCAATTACTTTTTCTCTAGTAAAATATTCACTGCCTTAGTGATTAAGGGTAATATATCATTATAAAAATTCAAGTCAAGGATGTCACCCATTTTGAACCAGCGCGCGTCGTCGAGACCACCGGAGTTGACAAGCTTCAAATCGACGTACGGTGACTCCACGAGAAAATATGTCACGTTCTTTTTGACCTTGCCTTTTTCGGGGTGATACGTGACGTATTCGTTTGTACCGAGTGTTGCTTTGATGTCCACATCGAGGGAAATTTCCTCTTTGATGACTCGTTTTGCCTCAACCTCTTTCCACGCATCTTCAGTTTTGTATTGGTCGCGACTCGTCGCATCCAAATGACCCTTTGACAAAGTCCATCGGCCAAACACATCATGCACAAGCGCCAGGTACACATCCTCACCGTCACGCGCATAGACCACCGCGCCTGCGAGGTATTCTGTCGGGGCTACGACATTTCCAGGATTCATGTTTTTCTTATCCTTCGATGTTTCCTCTTTACCTGGCTCGCCGAGTTCTTTATACACCGCACCAAGCACACCGTTTACAAACTTGCTTGACGTTTCTCCACCGAATGTTTTGGAAAGCTCAATCGCTTCGTTGATGGCAACCTTTGGCGGAACTTGACCGCGGTCGGAAAAAAGCAACTCGTACAAACCGACACGCAAAATATTGCGGTCCATGACACTAATCTTGTCTATCGGCCAATCCGGTGCCGCTTTTTCTATGATGCTATCAATGTCTTTTTGTTTGTCGAGAACACCGCCGAGAAGTGTGTCCATGAAAGAGAAATCTCCGAGACCCGGCGCAAATTCATCAGCATTGCGCTTGAAAATCTCTCGCGCCTGCGCAGAAGTTTTATGTCCAAAATCCCACTCAAAAAGTGATTGGAGAACTATTGATCTAGAAAGGTGCCTGTTTGCCATGGAACTATACGAACAGTGTAGCAGATGGCGAAATAGATGACAATGTTGATAGCAAATCTTTCTCGGTCACACTTGTAAGATTTAACGACCCTCTTTTTGGTTCGCTTTTGCGCGTTTTGCCTTTTTGTCGAGTTTGGCTTGGATATCGAGAACGACTCGGCCTTTGTATTGACCGGTCTGGAGCGATGCGCGGTGTCGAAGTGACGGTACACCGGTGGAGGCGTCCACGGTCACAGCTGGGTTGAACAACCGATGGTGGGATCGGGTGTTGTTTCGCTGGGATTTGGTATGTCGCATTCGTACTACCATAGTGAAGTTACTCTAGCATATTGGCGAAAAAAAGCCAAGCCACTGGCTCAAACAAATTTCTTACAAAAACTTCGGCGATGGATTGGCGAGAGGCCAAGTGTGTGGATGTGGGTGCGATGTTTCAGTGTGCCGTAACCTTTGTGAAGAGCAAGCTCGTAGCCAGCGTGCGTCCGATCGAGACGAGTCATGAGTGCATCGCGGGAGACTTTTGCAAGTATCGACGCCCAGGCGATGATTTGTTCTTTTTCATCACCTTTTATGATTGTTTTTTGGCGAATGAATTCCGCTGGCGCATGCAGTCCGCCGTCGAGTCGAACGCCGCATTGCGTGGGATCAAAACGCAATTCTTTTTGCAGTTTTTTCAGCCCACCCACCATAGCTTTTCTGATTGCAAAACTGATACCACGATTGTCGATGATTGAATTTGAAACATGAACGACTGCATATGTGAACCCCGTGTCAAGGGTGCCCCTTGACACTTTTCCTGCGATTAACTTCAAAACTTTGACGTATTTTTCTCGCTCATGTGGTTTGAGTTTTTTGCTGTCTTTTCCACGTGGTGGCAGTCGCTTGTCGTGCTTGAGTTTCGCATACATTCCAGTCTCACACACCACCACACCCACCGTCACCGGCCCCGCCAAAGGTCCCCGTCCCACCTCATCAATGCCGATGATGTATTTTATGCTTGACATTAAAATAAGAAAAATGATATACTCTCGGTACAAATGCCTTCGGGCCCGCCCTTTTGTAAGTTTTTGCAAGAGGGAGAACAAAAATCAAAAAGGCTGTTAAAGTAAATCTTTAGCAGCCTTTTTGATTGTGTCGAATACAGGAATATCAAGCAAAACCATCTGTTTGATTAATCTTTTTGTATCAATAAGTCTAACTTGTGAAATAATAGCAAATGCTTGTTTACCATCAATAATTCCTGCAGAAATATGGTATGGATTCTTTTTTAGAGATGTTGTAAGTGGCACAACAAGACACACATGTTTACTAAAACCTCGAAGTACTAGTATTGGTCGTTGATATTCTGTTCCAGTACCATCTTGCTCAAACCCAACATTCACTCCGAGTGAGCACCACCAGACTTGGCGAGGACGATACAGTTTTTCTTGATCATTCCCATCAATTTCTTTTTTCTGAATGTTCCAATTATCAAAATTTTTCATGACTGAACTATAACACAAGGTAATCAATCCCATCAATTCCGATGATGTATTTCATGCAGATATTTTAGCACAAAGCGAAAGCTCGACGTCCCAAACTGGAACGTCGAGCCGAAACAGATTACGGTTTTGAAAAATGGATAACTATAACCCGCATGAAACCAATAAAGGCGATGATCACCCCAATTCTCCACTTCCAAAACTCTCCTTTCTTAGCCGAACCATACATTGCACCACCCACAAACACCCCAATCAAAGGTATTGCAAAATTCATCGAATCAAAAAACGTAACCATAGATGTTCACCTCCGAGATGAATGTAATCACAAAATCATTCTTTTGTCTATGGAAACGAAACTTCAAAAATTTGATACAATACACGCACTATGGAATCCAAATCGACGTCCAAATTCACACACCTGCACACCCACTCGCACTATTCCCTGCTCAATGCCTTGCCGAAAATCGATGCGCTCGTGGAGGAGGCGCAGAAAAATGAAATGACCGCGCTTGCGCTGACCGACAATGCCAACTTGTACGGTGCAATCGAGTTCTATCAAGCTGCAAAAAAAGCAGGGATCAAGCCGATTATCGGCATCGACGCGTACGTGGCATATCGTTCACGACATGACAAAGTTTCCGGCGTGGATAAGGAGCGTTTCCGACTTGTGCTACTAGCCATGAACGACACGGGCTACAAAAATTTGATCAAACTGGTAACACTCGCCCACATGGAAGGTTTCTACTATAAACCGCGCATTGACCGCGAACTTCTCGAGCAATACCACGAGGGACTCATCGCCATCGCACCGTCTTTTTCGTCGGACATCATGCAGTCGCTCAAACTCAGTCGTCCTGATGAGGCACGCGAGCGACTTGAATGGTATAAAAAAACGTTCGGTGTCACGATTGATGAAAACAATCCGGGAAAAACTGCGCAGCCGAATTTTTATATTGAAATCACTCACCATCCCGAAATCGCCGGCCACGAGGAAAACATGAAAAAGTTGTCGGCCTTTGCACTGGAGACCAACACGCCGATTGTGGCGGCGCACGATGTCTATTATATATCGCCGGAGGACCGCTCAGCGCGCGAGACACTGATGGCGGTACAAAACAACAACGATATTTCGGAAAAAATCGAAGCGACTGCGGATGACTTTTCTTTTATCTCGTCGAAACAAGCGGAAAAATATTTCAAAGACACGCCGGACGCACTCGACAACTGTGCGGTCATCGCCAACCGATGCAACTTGGAAATTTCAATCGGAAAATGGTTTCTGCCAAACTTTATCGTGGAAAGTGGACGAACATACGACGACGAGTTGCGACACATCACATAGGAAGGTATAAAAAAACGCGGTGTAGAAAAAACACCTGACTTATTGGAACGCATCGAATATGAATTGAAAATAATTAGCGACAAAGGATATTCGCCGTACTTCCTCGTGGTGGGAGATCTGTTGCATTTTGCACATGAAAATGGAATCTTGACCACCATTCGAGGTTCGGTCGCCGGTTCGCTTGTGACCTACCTTGCCGGCATTACAAACGTGAATCCTCTGACGTACAACATACCGTTCGAACGTTTTTTGAATCCGTTGCGACCATCCGCGCCCGATATCGATATGGACTACGCCGATAACAGACGCGACGAGATGATTGATTACGCGCGTAGAAAATATGGCATTGACCACGTGGCGCAAATAGGTACGTTCGGCACCATGGCGGCGCGCGGTGCAGTACGCGACGTGACGCGAGCGATGGGTTTTCCGTATGGCACCGGCGATACCATTGCCAAACTCATTCCGATGGGCGCGCAAGGTTTTGCTATGACACTTGAACGCGCACTCAAAGAAGTTCCGGAACTCAAAGAGCTGTACAAAACCGACGCCGATGTCAAAAAAATTATTGACATGGCGAAAAAAATCGAAGGATGTGCGCGACACATTTCCGTGCACGCAGCCGGTGTGGTCATTTCCCCGACACCGCTCACGGATTATGTGCCACTCCAATACGATACAAAGGGCGATAACAAAATCATTACGCAATACGATATGCATGCTGTGGGCGAGGACGGCGTCGGCTTGCTCAAGTTTGACTTTCTCGGAATTCGAAACCTATCGATACTCGCTGATGCTGTTCATCGTGCAAAAGTGATCGAGGGTGTGACTGTTGATATTGAAAATGTGCCGGTGGATGATACAAAAACATTTGAAATGCTTGCTCGTGGTGAAACAACCGGACTGTTTCAATTAAACGGTGACGGTATGACGCGTTTTCTTAAAGAACTTCGTCCGTCGACCATTCACGACATCAATGCAATGGTGGCACTGTACCGACCAGGTCCGATGGAATCCATCCCTGAATATATTAAAAGAAAACACGATCCGAAGTTGATCAAATACCTCGACCCGCGGATGAAAGAATACCTCGAACGCTCGAACGGACTGCTTGTGTACCAAGACGATGTGCTTTTGACATCCATCAAACTCGCCGGATACTCGTGGCTCGATGCGGATAAACTGCGCAAAGCGATGGGAAAGAAAATTCCCGAGGTTATGAAAGCTGAAAAAGAAAAATTGTTCAAGGGATTTCTGGAACATGGAGTAAAAGAGTCAGTAGCAACCGAACTATGGAAACTCATTGAACCGTTCGCTGCGTATGGTTTTGGAAAAGCTCATGCCGCGTCGTACGGAAAAGTGGCGTACCAAACCGCGTACATGAAAGCCAACTTCCCCGCTATATATATGTCTGCGGTGCTCACGGCCGAGTCGGGCGATGTGGAGATGATTGCGGAGATTATTGGCGAGTGTAAACGTATGGGAATTCCTGTCCTACCGCCAGATATAAACGAGTCGTTTGAGGGGTTCAGTGTGGTGAAAGGAAAAAATCCTAGTGAGAAAGATTCGATCCGTTTCGGTTTGACCACGATTAAAAATTTCGGAGAAGGTATCGGCACGGCTATCATCACAGAACGCAAGGCTGGCGGAAAATTCACATCGCTCTCGGACTTCCTGACACGCATCACGGATAAAAATTTGAATAAAAAATCGCTCGAGTCACTCATCAAAGTCGGCGCGTTGAATTCCCTCGCGGAGGAACATTCACAAAACATCACTGACGGAAATTATCGTGCCACACTTCTGCACAACCTCGAACGACTGCTCACCTTTCACAAAGAAGAACAGAAAAAAGAAACTGATCAAGATTCGCTGTTCTCGCTTCTCAGCGGTGACTCGCATGTCGCGGAGCTGGAACTCGAACCGTTGCCGGGAACGCGTCTAGAAAACGATACGCGCGCAAACAACCTCATGTGGGAAAAAGAACTTCTCGGACTCTACATTTCCGGACACCCGCTCGACAACTTTGCGTCACGCTTGGAAAAACTGGCGGGTATAAAAATGGTGAAGGCAACTGCGCGTGAACGTCAGCCCATCGTTCTTGCCGGCATTATTGAAGAGATGCGTGACACTATGACAAAAAAAGGTGAGAAAATGCTTTTTATGAAACTGACCGACATGGACGACTCGATAGACACCGTCGTATTTCCGAAAATTTTTGAGGAGTTTCAAGACATTCTCATCGCCGAAAATTGCATCGTCGTGAAAGGCACATTTTCCACCCGCAACGGCGAGAAGTCCGTCCTCATCGACAAAGTGAAGATGATGGAATAAATTTGAAAGATTTGCTATATTACCCATATGGAACACACACAACTTGAACACGAGCGACACTCACTCGCACACTTACTCGCGGCGGCGGTTTTGCAGATGTGGCCGGAAGCATTGCCGACACTTGGACCGGCAATAGACACCGGCTTTTATTATGACTTCGAGTTCCCTACCCCGATTTCCGAAAAAGATTTCGGAAAAATCGAGCAGAAAATGCGGGAGATTGGAAAAAAATGGAAAGGTTTTGAAAAAAAAGAAGTCACGTACGACGAAGCCAAAAAACATTTCGCTGGTAACCCGTACAAACTTGAACTGATCGAGGAAATTCACGCAAGGGGTGAACCCATTACACTCTACACGTCGGGAGAAGGCGAGCACGTGTTCACCGACCTCTGTCGTGGCGGACATGTGGAAAATTTCGCCGATGTAGACATGAACGGTTTCAAACTCGAGCGTGTTGCCGGCGCATATTGGCGTGGTGACGAGAAAAACAAAATGCTCACACGTGTATATGGTTCGGCATTTGAAAACAAGGAAGCACTTGTCGCGTTTGAACTCCAGCAGGAGGAAGCTCGCAAACGCGACCACCGCAAGCTCGGCAAGGAAATGAAACTCTTCACTATTTCTGACCTTGTCGGTGCGGGACTTCCGCTCATGCAACCAAATGGCATGATTATCCGCAAGGAAATCGAAGACTATCTCTGGGATTTACACAAACACAAAGGCTACCAACGCGTTTGGACTCCGCACATGGCAAAGGAGTCGCTGTACGAAACATCAGGTCACGCAGCGAAATTTGGCGACGAGCTTTTCCGCGTCACCGGCGGCGACGAACAATTTTTTCTTAAGCCGATGAACTGTCCGCATCACATGCAGATTTTTGCCGACAACCAGTTTTCATATCGTCATATGCCTGTGCGATATTTTGAACCTGCGACCGTGTACCGATATGAAAAAGCAGGACAACTCGCCGGACTGACTCGCGTTCGCGCAATCACTCAGGACGATGGGCATCTTTTCTGCCGTGTGACGCAAATCGGCGAGGAAGTTTCGACCATTGTCGGTATCATCAAAGATTTCTATACAACCATGAACATGATGGAAGGATATTGGGTGCGACTGTCCGTGCGCGGAGACGATACAAGCAAATATCTTGGCAATGAAGAAGTCTGGCAGAAAGCCGAGGGTGCGTTGGAAAAAGCTGCAAAAGAAAACAATCTCAACTATAAAATCGGACGTGATGAGGCAGCCTTTTACGGACCAAAACTCGACTTCATGTTCAAAGATGCTATCGGCCGCGAATGGCAACTGGCGACAATTCAATGCGATTTCAACTTGCCTGAGAGATTCGACCTGTCTTTTACAAACGAAAAAGGTGAAAAAGAACGACCGGTCGTCATCCATCGCGCTATTTCCGGTTCGCTCGAACGATTTATGGGCGTGATGATTGAACACTACACCGGTAACTTCCCGCTCTGGCTTGCACCAGTGCAGGTCAAGGTTATACCTGTCAGAACTCAGCACAATGAATACGCGCAGAAAGTGGCGGATGTGTTGAAAGTTGCCGGCATACGTGTTGACTTCGCTGATGAAGATGAAAACCTCGGTAAAAAAGTTCGCTCAGCCAAAAACGAACGAATTCCGTACTGGATAGTGCTCGGCGATAAGGAAGTTGAGGCAAACGTAATCACACTCGAATCCCGCGACGCAGGTCAGCTCGGCCAGATGTCTGTTGAGGAACTGGTGAAAAAACTAATGGAAGAAATTGGACAGAAAAAGTAGTTGCTTTTCTACTGACTTTGTGATATAATCTTACGCAGGAGTAACATATGGCAGAGGGTGTGGCGTGCGATCTTTTCGCTGTGTTGTCGTCTGTCGGCATCACGTACTACTATACAGACCTGCATGTCGCGATGCTGAAGTCTGAGATACTTCTGTGCTCGATGAAAATGGTCGTGGCACGAAAAATAGACGGGAAATACAAGGTCAACAATAAGCAGGTCGAGGTCGATGTGGACAGCCATAAGTTTAAAGAAAGAAATCCCGACCATCTTCGTGGTCGCGTTTTAGTTGACGAAGCGGTATCGAAACGGAAAAACAAAACATAACACCAAGACTGTACTCGGTGTTATTTTTTTATCCACAGAAAATAATAGTTACTTCATGTGTCATGTGTTCTAATTACCATGGAGGTATCTGTGGAGACACGCATACTGTATAGAGTGGAATGTGACGGTACCCAATACTATTACACCAGAGGATCCGATGCATCGGACAAGAGAAGAATATGCAGATCGTGCGAAAAGATTTACACGATCATCGCACGCCGTCGAAAAGAAAAATATTTTGTCGGAAATGAAGAGGTGCAAGTCAATGTCGACATTTTGGAAATTCACAAAATGAACGATGCAAACGAAACCGAACCCATACGTTTTCATGATGAGCGGACTCAATGGGTTCTGAGAGTAGGAGGTAAGTCATGACACCGGAACAGTCCGGTGTCATTTTTTATATATCGATTGTCGCTTTCGTGGCATTCGATTGAATGAATGACTTGCGAGATGCGACGTCGGAACCCATGAGCACATCGAAAACTTTATCTGCGCTGACAACGTCGTCGATTGCCACCTGTTTCAAAATGCGTCGAGTGGGATCCATGGTTGTCTCCCAAAGCTCTTCGGCGTTCATTTCTCCGAGACCTTTGTAACGCTGAATGGAAACTTTGGGAGCTTTCTTTTCACCTGCTGTGCCTTATGTATCCTACGCAGAAATTGTCTTGCCTTACCTTTCAAACCCAGCCGACTCCAACACAGCTTCATTTTCTTTCAATTCTTCTTCGTCTTCGGATTCCTCATTTTCATCTCCGGACACTTCTGTTTGAATATCGCTCGGAGAAATATTAAGTCCGTGTTCCTTTTTAAAATCTTCCATTTCAGGATCAGTGTAGACATAGTGCAACTCTTTGCCAATTTTGATTTTGAAAAGCGGTGGCTGGGCAATATACACAAACCCGCCGTCGATGAGTGGCCGGAAGAAACGGTACAACAAAGTCAAAATGAGTGTGCGAATGTGCGCACCGTCCACATCGGCATCCGTTGCGATGATAATTTTGTGATAGCGAAGTTTGGAAATATCGAACGTGTCGCCAATAGCCGTGCCAAGTGCCAGCACTAGATTTTTGATTTGCTCCGACTCGAGCATGCGGTCGAGACGCGCGCGTTCGATGTTCAAAATTTTACCTCGCAACGGCAATATTGCCTGTGTGCGTCGGTCGCGACCGGTCTTGGCAGTGCCACCTGCGGAATCTCCTTCCACAATAAATATCTCGGACTCCTCGGCCGACTTGGACTGGCAGTCCGCCAGCTTGCCGGGAAGTGTCATGCCTTCGAGCACGCCTTTGCGCAGGACACTGTCCTTTGCCGCTTTTGCGGCCTTGCGCGCCTTGAGCGCGAGCACAACTTTGCTGATAATCGCTCGAGCATCGTCCGGATTTTCCTCAAGAAAATAGTTAAACGCTTCCGAGAACACGTTGTTGACAGAGGCCTGTGCTTCGACTGTGCCGAGCTTGGCTTTGGTCTGACCTTCGAACTGGATTTCCTGCAACTTAACCGAAATAACGGCAGTCAAACCCTCGAGCACGTCGTCGCCTGTAAAATTATCCTCGCTTTCTTTGATGAGATTATTCTTTCGGCCGTATGCGTTCAAAATACGTGTGAGTGCGGTTTTGAAACCGGTCACATGCGTTCCTCCTTCCGGTGTGTGAATGTTGTTTGCAAATGCGAGGATACGCGTGGAGATGTCATCAACATACTGGAGCGAGACTTCCACCGACTCGTATTCGTTTGTCTTTTTCTCTACGTAAAAAATATTCTTGTGAACTGGCTTCTGTGTGGAGTTATAGAATTTGACCAGCGAGAGAAGACCACCTTCAAAGTAGAAAGACATCGACGGCACATCAACACCGATTTCCGCAAAATAGTCGGACAATCTGTATATATCCTCGTCGTCGATTTTCGCCGTAACTTTTTCCGACACACCGCGCAAGTCGTTCACCGTGATGTGCAAACCCTTCACCAGGTACGCCTGCTGGCGCAAATGGTCCACCACGCGCTGAAAATCAAACTCAATTTCAGGAAAAATCGCTCGATCTGGTTCAAAAGTCACAATGGTGCCGTGCTTTTTTGTCGTGCCGATTTTCTTAACCGACGCTTTTTTCTTACCCTGCGAATATTCCTGGACATAGATACCACCATCTTTATACACTACAACTTTGCAGTAAATGGAGAGTGCGTTCACCACCGACGCACCAACACCGTGCAAACCGCCAGACACTTTGTACCCACCGCCCTCACCGCCGAACTTTCCACCGGCATGAAGCGTTGTCATGATGGTCTCGAGCGCGGACACTTTCGTCTGTTTCATCACATCCACAGGAATACCACGACCGTTGTCGGTCACTCGTACGCGATTGCCGGGCAAGAGCGAGACTTCGATTTCGTCAGCAAAACCGCCCATGGCCTCGTCGCGTGAGTTGTCAAAAATTTCCCATATCAGGTGGTGCAAGCCGTCAAGGCCTGTCGTACCAATGTACATTCCGGGACGCTTTCGCACCGGCTCAAGACCCTCCAAAACCTGGATTGCGTCCGCTCCGTAGCTGTCTTTTTTCGGTTTTTCAGCGTCTTTTTTTGTAGCCATATGTTGGTAAAGTATAGCATATTTTGACAGTTTGCAAAAGTGAAATTGGTGTCGAAAAGCCCGCCACATACCTTACAAGAGAGCGAGAGAAACCTCAACATCGAGGAAATATTTTTGATCCAAAAGTGGAAGGAGCGTACCTCTGAAATACTCACCCCCTACAGCTTCCGCCATCAACGCGGGAGCTGTTTTCATAATTAATTATCTCACCTCAAACCCTTCCTGTGCTTTCAGTGTTTCATATATCGGACTCATCACTGCGTTAATGTCGTCATCGGTCAGAGTTTTTTCGGGCGATTGAAAAACGAGGCGGAATGCGTATGAGGTTTTACTCTTTGTGGGATCAATCGGGTCGGTTTTGACGAATGTGTCAAAAAGGGAGAATCGTACGACGAGTGATGTGAGATGTTGTGAGGTGAGTTGTTTGACATCTTCGACATTTTTTTCCGATGGTACAAACACAGCCACATCGCGTACTGCAAAAGGATATGGTGAAATTGGTTTATACGACACGTTCGGTGTGATGAGTTGCCACAGTTCTTCCGGATATTTTTCCGGAATTTTAGCTTGAGAAATAACACGAGCGAGGTCAATCTCTGCTTGCCCCCCCACGACCGACACCTCCCCAATGGAAACCCCGAGAGCTGACTCGAGTATTTGGATAGCTTTTGTAATTTCTTCGTCAGGAACATGCGACTTCGTACCTTTTGGATATTTTACACCGAGCGATAGGTGCAGAAATTCACCGTCTGTCTCTTTATTTTTTTTGAAGACTTTTCCGATTTCAAAAAGCTTCACATTTTTCAATTCAAGTAAGCCTAAAAACTTGAAATTGTGTTCGAGTGAAGCAGACATCGCATCAGCCAAGTTTTTTCTCAAGAATTTCTTGTCACTCGCCAGTGGATTTTCAACTTCGATGTCACCGGTGCCAACAAAAGCATATGTGTAAATTTCCGAAAAGCCGGCACCTGAAAGTACTTTACGGATTTCGTTTGCAATATAGTGAATGGAATTAATGGCTTGCGTCGCACTCGTCGGCAACTGCACCGGAGCAATGTGCTCATACCCGTACAATCGCCCGACCTCCTCTGCGATATCCTCCGGCAAAGTTAAGTCGAGTCGTTCGAGAGGTACGAGCACTCGTATCTTTTCACCAATAACCTCCGACGAAATCTGCTGTCGTGCCAAAAGTTCAACAACTTTTTCAACGCTAAGCGACACACCAAGTATCGCGGAAATTTTTTCCGTGCTGACATCGACAACCGTTTGCTTTTGCTTCTTCGGATATTCGTTCACCTGTGCTACGACTTCCCCGCCGGAAATTTCGGAAATAAGTTTGAAAGCGTACGGCAATATTCGGTCGACAAGCGCTGGCGACATATCATTTTCAAATCTCTGCGACGCGTCTGTTCGAACACCAAGCGCCTTGGACGTCTTGCGCACAGACACTGCGTCAAAATTGCAGGCTGTCAATACTATCTCCGTCGTGTCTTTTGTCACGCCGGTGTCCGCACCGCCCATCACACCAGCCACATCAAGCGCGCGTTCTTTGTCGGCGATAACCATCATAGTGCCATCGAGTTCATATTCTTTTGTATTAAGTAGAGTGATTTTCTCACCTTTCTTAGCCATACGTATGTTGATCGCCTTGTTTCCAAGCCAGTCCGTGCCTATTTTCCCCGCGTCAAAAGCATGTGTCGGTTGGCCGAAAGCGTACATAAGATAGTTCGTAATATCGACAACGGAGTTAATCGATCGCTGACCCATGGCACGCAGTTTTTCCACAAGCCACTCGGGACTGTCACCCACCTTCACACCTGTAATATGCACCGCAACCGCGTGTGTGCACAGGTTTGTATCAAGCGAAACTTTCAACTTTCCTTTTTTGACGATCACAACCGGTGCCAGTAATTCTTTTCGCTTCAGTTCACACACGGAAGCAATCTCGCTTGCAATACCATAGTGCGACAAGCAATCATGCGCCCGATTAGGCAAGATTTTGACATCGAGAATTTTATCTCCATCCCTGCCGTTTTCTTTAGCATCCTCAACACTTTCAATTTCAAATGAGTGCATAGTCAGCGCATCCACCACCTTCTCGACAGATGGTATATTTTCAACATATTCTCCAAGCCATGCATATGAAACTTTCATAATTAAAATTGATTGGTTAGTCGCAAGTCTCCTTGATACAACAAACGCACATCCTCAATGCCATATTTGAGCATTGTCAATCGATCGATTCCGTATCCAAACGCAAATCCGGAATATTCTTTTGGATCAATCCCCGCATTTTGCAAAACTTTTGGATGCACCATGCCTGAACCACCAATCTCAATCCATCCTGTCGTTTTGCATGTCGTACACCCCACACCATGACAGCGAAGACACGTCATATCCGTCTCGAATCCAGGTTCAACAAAAGGAAAATAAGTCGGGCGCATGCGCACACTGACATCGGTTCCAAAAAGCTTGCTGAAAAATGTTTCGAGCGTTCCCTTTAAATGAGGCAGGGATATATCTTTATCCACCACAAGCGCTTCAACTTGATAAAATTGCGCTTCGTGGGTCAAATCCGTCGCTTCGTTTCGAAACACCTTCCCGGGAGAAATGATGCGAATCGGTGGTTTATGATCTTCCATGTAATGAATTTGCACGGACGAGGTTTGTGTTCGCAGAAGTTTGCGTGCGTCGACAGGCTTCAACCAAAAAGTATCCTGCATATCTCGCGCAGGATGATGTTCTGGCACATTAAGAGCGTCAAAATTGTAGAATTCAGTTTCAATTTCGTTGCCAAGAGCAACTTCAAATCCCATCTCGTCAAAAATTTGCGTAATTTTCAGGATAACTTGCGAGAGCGGGTGGAGATGTCCGCGCGCGCCGGTTTTGTCCGAATTTATTTCGTCATTCTTCATATCCGTTACTGTATCATAAAAATGTTGAAATTTCCAAGAAAAAAGCGTACTATCACCATGATACCACTCAATACTATAGACATGATTCCGGACGCAACAAACATACTGATATACGTCTTTCTTTTCACCGCGTTGTTTTACGAGGTCTTTTTGCTTATCACCTATTTTGAAAATCGTGAAGAGATGAAAGAGGAAAACAGACCGATTGATGGTCGACTGAAGCGTTATCCGACGGTGTCTATTGTCATCCCGTGCTGGAACGAAGAAACGACCCTCGGTAACACTGTGCATTCTCTGCTTCACCTCGACTATCCAAAAAACAAACTTAACGTCATCATCGTCGATGACGGCTCGACCGACAACACATGGGATGTCGCCCAAAAATTCGCCCGCAATCCGCAGGTACAGGCTTTCCACAAAGAAAACGGCGGTAAACATACCGCTCTGAACTTTGCTCTGACACACATAACGACTGAATTCGTTGGCTGTCTCGACGCCGACTCACTCGTGCACAAGGACGCATTGAAACAAATCATGTTTGCCTTCCAAGAACACAAAGACGCGGTGGTTGTGACGCCGTCCATTCATGTGTGGAAACCCAAAAACCTTCTGCAACTCATACAACGCGTCGAATACGGCTGGGGCATTTTCATCCGTAAAATGTTTTCATACCTCGACGCAATGTACGTCACACCCGGACCGTTTTCCATTTTCCGTCGCGATCTTTTCGATAAAATCGGTTTCTATAAGCACGCGTACCTAACAGAGGATATGGAAATGGCTCTCCGCATTCAAAGTCATCATTATAAAATGATAAACGCGCACAATGCTAAAGTGTTCACTATCACGCCAAATACCCTGTACAAACTCTACAAACAGCGCCTTCGCTGGACATACGGCTATATCAAAAATGCAATTGATTATCGTTATATGTTTTTCAAAAAAGAATACGGCAACCTCGGTTTTTTGGTTTTGCCGACTGCAGTTATTTCTATTTTTTCAAGTTTGTACGTTATCACAATCAGCCTGCTCAAATTCTCGAACCAGTTATGGACGCTATATATAAAATTTAAAACAGTCGGTTTTGATTTTAGTTTTCATCCGTTTACTTTCAGCATTGACTGGTTCACATTTCACACCGAAATCATTGCTATCATGAGCATCATAGCTTTTCTCGGCACGCTGACTCTCATTTTTCTATCACGCAAAATGGCCGAGGGACACGTGCGCATCGGCTGGGATCTCTTGTATTTCCTGACTTTATATGCTTTTATTGCACCATTGTGGCTTGCCAGAGCGGTGTGGAATACAGTGTTTTCAGTTCGCACAACCTGGAGATAGCCTCACTCATGTCAAAACAATCCTTGACGCATTATCTATATGAATTCCCGACAAGAAACAAACTGGAAAAAATACGC
>CAYNFW010000006.1:0-18017 GCA_964396805.1 uncultured Candidatus Saccharibacteria bacterium
GCGCAGGCGATGAATCATTTGGCACGGCAACGTGCCAATGATGTGCGCCGCGGCAGGGTAATCGCTCAGCAGTAATTTTCTGTTCTTCCTTGGATACTCAGTCTCCGGACTCTCAAGGGCTCGTCTCACGACGGGTCCTTTTTGTATATCTCAACTTTTGCTATACTGCACACATGCAGAAAATTATTTTTTGGCTTTTATGTGCGTCGATTGTCGTTACCGGTTTGTGTCTTTTGGTATATGGTACGGCACAACAAGATTTGCGACAGAATGCAAACGATCCGCAGATTCAGGTGGCGGAAGATGCTTCGAGTGCTCTTTCGGCCGGTGCTATGCCCACTGATGTCATTCCGCAGGACACAGTGGACATCTCGCACAGTCTCGGTGTGTTTGTGATAGTGTACAGCGATAACGGTATACCGATTGACTCGTCCGTAAAGTTGAATGGCGCAATTCCCATGTTGCCGGACGGTGTGTTTGACTACGTTCGAGTGCACGGAGAGGACAAAGTCACTTGGCAACCGCAGACCGATGTTCGTATCGCCACTGTCATCACTCGCTACACTGGCCAGGACGGTTTGAACGGTTTTGTGGTTGTTGGTCGCTCATTGCGCGAGGTGGAGAATCGCGAAACTCATCTCGGCCAAATGGTGGTTGCCGCATGGGCAGTATTCATGATTTTTCTCGTCGCTTGTGGCATAGTTGCGAAATACTTAGTATAATGGACGCATTACGCGAACACCATGAAAACAATTCCAAAGTCGCTCGAAGAAATCCGCAAAGCACGCGGGCCGATACGCAATGTCAATATCGAGCATCACGAACGATTGACTCGTCTGGAGCGTTTTGCCGTGTGGGTGACCGAGCATATCGGCACAATGGGTTTTTTCTTTTTTATACTCATTTTCAACCTCGCCTGGATGGCATGGAATGTTTTCGCTCCGGCGCAGTATGTTTTTGATACTTCGTGGAGTTTTCTCATTTTGCTTTTTATAAATAATATTCTGCAAATCCTCTTTATGCCTCTTATTATGGTCGGTCAAAATTTGCAGGGCAGGCATTCCGAAGCGCGCGCCGAGGCGGACTTTGAAGTGAACACCAAAGCCGAAGAGGAAATCGAGTCGATTTTGTTGCACCTCGAAAACCAAAACGATCTGATGCTGGAAATTTTGAAAAAAGTAGAAAATACATAAACAATGGAACAAAAAAAAGTAATTGTCTGTGATTTGGACGGTACGTTGGCTGAAAGTAAATCAACACTTTCCGACTCGATGTCAAAAACAATCGGCGAAATGTTAAAAACGCACTATTTTGCCGTCATTTCCGGTGGTGACTGGCCACAGTTTGAAAAGCAATTTTTATCCAATTTCCATATTGAGCCAGGACGAATGAGGAACTTGTTTCTTTTTCCTACAAGCGGCGCGGAATGTATGCGATGGCAGGACGGAGAATGGACACAGGTCTATGACAGACTTTTGACTGCTGACGAGAAGGAAAAAGTGCTTACCGGCTTTTCACAGGCGATTAAGGACTCGGGCGTGGACGTGCCCGCCTCATCGTATGGCGATATTATTGAGGATCGTGGCGAGCAAATTACTTTTTCCGGTCGTGGACAGCACGCGCCAAACGAAGTCAAATCTGTCTGGGACCCGGATCAGAAAAAACGTCGCGCCATTGTTGCCGAACTTCAGAAGCACATTTCCGATTTTGAAATCAGTATCGGCGGGGAAACGTCCATCGACGTGACCAGAAAAGGTGTCAACAAGGCCTACGCCATATACAAGCTGGAAGGAATTCTTGGCGTTACCAAAATGGATATTGTATACATCGGTGACGCACTCTACCCGGGCGGTAACGACACAAAAGCGCGCGAGGCAGGTGTTGAGTGTATTCAAGTTTCCGGACCTGCAGAGACAGAGAAGCTACTCCAGTCGATGATTGTGTAAGTATGTCCGCACGTCACGAGTTTTACACAGGCAAACTTGTATCGAGAGTTTGAAAATATGGTACTATTGAGTCATGAGTACACCCATCGAACGGCCGTGGGGTACCGAAGATCTCTTTGTTGAAAATAAACAAGTTACCGTAAAGCTTTTATATGTTCACAAAGGTGAGGAATGCAGTCTTCAGTATCATCATCATCGTGAAGAGTTTTGGAAAATAATCGCAGGGTCTCCGCGTTTGGTTATTGGTGAGGAAACAGTCAATCCGAAAGTCGGGGACGAGTTAGCTGTGCCTGCAGAAACAAAACATCGCATTGCCGCTCCGCAGGACGACGTAACTATTCTCGAGATTTCGACGGGGGTGTTTGACGAAAATGATATTGTCCGTTTGGAAGACAACTATAACCGCGCCTAAGTCATGAAAAAAACCGTTACATTCAAAACGAGTAGCGCAAAAAATCCTTCGGGTCAGCCACTTGCATTTTTTTCTTTGGGACAGGAGACGGGAATGCTCGTGCGACACGGCACGAAAGTCAAAGAAACACTCGGATATGCGTGGAGCACGGATGGGTACGAGTTTACTTCCGATGAACGCGAGGTAACACTGCATACTTTGAGTGGCAGGAAAGAGAAAATCGCCGAATGCGGTGCCTTTTCGCTTGCGCATATCACCCAGGGCTACGTGTTGATGTACATCCGAACCAAACAGCCCACAGTACCGAAACATACGACCCTAAAATCCGCCAAGAAAACTCTTCCCAAAAAACCGGAAAGAATGCTTGTGACCGCTTTTTCAAAAGATCTGTATGAATGGAAAATTCGCAGTGAAGAGGAGACCGAAAGCGAGAGCGCCACGTTTGTGTATGACGCGGCTATCGACCGGTATATCCAGTACAGTGACGGTTTGTTTCTGCGAGAGAAGACTTCGACAAAGTTCGGTCATTGGCCGAAAAAGAGCGTTCTCTTGGCCACTGCGCGTTCCGGGCATTTTGATTCCGGCGTATTGACTCTTATGGGCAGTCAGTTGACCGACCGGGGCATTGTACTTATCTATGATTCGTCTGTTATAAAAAAAATTGACGGTAGGGAACAAGTGCTGGTGCAGGCTGGCATGATATTACTTGATCGCAAAAAACCTGAGCGTGTGGTCTGGCGTTCAGAGTCAGCATTGTTTCAGTCAATCATTGAACATTTTGGCACACGTTCGGTTGTGCCCGTCGGTGTGGTCTATCACCGCGAGTTACTCCGCCTATACTGGCTCTGTCCGGACGGTTCGGTACTTGTCGCTTCTATACCGGCATTTTTCAAGGAAGCACCTGTCGCCACCGCTCCAGTTTTGAAAAAATCCATCAAAAATCCGATTATTTCTCCACGGGGACATAACATGTGGGAAGTCGAAGGTACATTCAACCCCGGCGCGTTTCAAGACGACGACGGTCGGGTGCATCTTTTGTATCGAGCCATCGGTTCCGACGGCATTTCGCGCGTTGGTTATGCTCGCAGTGACGACGGTATTCACTTTAACTATCGCTATCCGTATCCCATTTTCGAACCGTCACTTGTTTCAAAAAGGAAAGTTCGAGCCGCGGCTTTGCTTGCATATAACCCCGCAATGTACACCTCCGGCGGTGGCTGGGGTGGAGCCGAGGACCCGCGGGTTGTGCGCATCGGCAATACTATCTATATGACATATGTCGCCTTCGAAGGTTGGGATTCGGTGCGTATCGCCCTGACTTCCATATCTGTCGACGATTTTTTGAACGAACGCTGGCATTGGAAAGCACCGGTTCTTATTTCTGCGCCGGGGACAATCAACAAAAACTGGTTACTTTTTCCGGAAAAAATTAACGGCAAGTATGTCATGTTGCACAGCATCGCTCCGCGAGTGATGGTTGAATACATCAATAGTTTGGAAGATTTTACCGGTGCGACGTTTATAAATAGTCCGCGACATGCCGGTCCGCAACCTGGTCGCGAGGGCAAATGGGACGGACTTCTACGCGGAGGCGGACCACCACCTGTCAAAACACGCCTCGGTTGGTTGCTTTTGTATCATGCGCTCGACGTCAAAGATCCCGGGAGATACAAACTCGGCGCCATGATTCTCGACGCTCACGACCCGACAAAAGTTTTATATCGCAGTGCGGCGCCGATTCTCTCACCTGACGAAATCTACGAAAACGACGGCAAACCGGGCATCGTCTATGCATCGGGCACAGTTATTCGTGGAAGTGACCTGTATGTGTACTATGGCGGTGCCGATCGTGTGGTCTGTGTTGCTACCGCTCCACTTGAAGATTTGTTGCACTACATCGTCGAAGGCAAACCGAAAGAATACAAACTGAAAAAAAGCGAAATGGCCGTGTAATTTTTGGTATTGTGGTCACTTGTTTTGTATGATATCTTTCGATACAGAATGTCACAAAAATACAAATTAAAATTGGAACGCTTCAAACACAATCCTATTCTCATACCTCGCGAGAATGTTGAGTGGGAGGCAAGGGCGGTGTTTAACCCCTCAGTTATCTGCGATAATGGTATTTTTAAAATGCTATACCGCACGTATCCAAAAAAGACAGAACAAACGACTCCGCGTAACAAACGGCCGGGGTTTAATTTGAAAAATCAAATCTCATACATTGGTTATGCCGAGAGTTTGGATGGTATTAATTGGACACGACGAGATACGCCGTTTATCGCGCCAAGTGAAGAGTATGATATGTTTGGGTGTGAATATCCGCGAATCACAAAAATTGATGACGTGTTCTATATCACCTATACGGCGATTGACCGACCTTTGGATACCAAGGACACAGAGACAAAGGTGCGCATTGCTCTTGCAACGACCAAAGATTTTGTAACAGTTGAAAAGCATGGGATTATCGGTCCGCCGAAAACTTCCAAGGCATCAGCTTTCTTTCCAGAGAAAGTAAATGGCGGTAAGATTGCCCTCGCGATGACGATTAGTTCTGATTCGGCAAACTCGCATGTTGCGATACGTTATTTTGACTCGATGAACGAAGTGATGAATCAAACCGACGAATCGTGGGCGGAATTTTTGAAAAAATCACAAGAAACTGCAGTGTTGCGAACGGAATGGTTTTTTCATCGCGGACCGGAACTAGGTGCCCCGCCAATTAAAACAGATCGTGGGTGGCTTTTTGTTTTTTCCAATGAGTCAATGTCTGATTCATGGACAATTGGTGTAGCGCTGACCGACCTGGAGGAACCACATAAACTCATTGCACGAACCCCTGGCTATCTTTTGCAAGGAGCTCGGGACTACGAGATGCAAGGTTTTGTGACGAGGCATCTTTAATATATAATACAGATACATGTTCACTGTAAAAAGATCAAAACATAATCCGATACTGACGCCGGATCACATGAATTCGTTTGAGGCGTACGCTGCGTTCAACGGCTGTCCGATTCGCGTCGGCAAAAATACCGCACTTTTGTATCGTGCACAGGCAGAGCCGGAATCGTATCAAGGTGGCCGGTTTTCATTGTCGTCTATCGGTGTGGCCTGGTCGCACGACTCAATTCATTTCACCGGCAAGGAGCAACTTGTCAGACCGGAAGAAATGTGGGAGCGATATGGCTGTGAGGACCCGCGAGTGACAAAAATCGACGGACGATATTATATTTTTTACACGGCACTTTCGAACTTCCCCTTTAATGCCGACGGAATCAAAGTAGCGGTGGCAGTAAGCGACGACTTGAAAACTATTTCCGAAAAACATCTCGTCACGCCGTTCAACGCCAAGGCCATGACGCTTTTCCCGGAGAAGATAAAAGGGAAGTATGTTGCATTGCTTTCCGTCAACACCGACTTGCCACCGGCTCGCATGGCCATCGCCGAGTTCACATCGCTCGAGCAAATGTGGGATTCTGAATTTTGGAAAAAGTGGTATGCCGAGCTAGACAGACACGCCATCGAGATTCCGCGATTGCCGTCCGATCACGTAGAAGTCGGCGCACCGCCGGTCAAAACAAAGGAAGGATGGCTGGTGGTCTATTCTCATATTCAAAACTATTTTCAAAATGATAAGTTGTTCGGTATCGAGGCGTTCTTGCTTGACCCGAAAAATCCAAAAAAAATAATCGGTGCGACAAACGGAGCCATGCTCGCTCCGGAGGAGTCATACGAACGTTATGGCACGGTGCCGAACATCGTGTTTCCGAGTGGGGTGCTTCTCGAAGGCGACACACTCTCGATGTACTATGGCGCAACTGATACGACCTGTGCCGTGGCCGATGTAAGCATTTCCCGCTTACTCGACTCGATGCGTTTACCGCACAAAGAAACGGATTTTGTACGTGCATCCAAAAAGCCGATTATTGTCCCGCGTAAAGGGATTCCGTGGGAAGCAAAAGCAGTGTTCAATCCGGCGGCTATTCGTATCGGTGTAACGACATACATTTTGTATCGTGCAATGTCCCAGGATAACACGTCAGTCATCGGTTTGGCCGAGACAAAAAACGGCGTCGACATCACTTATCGTCCAGACGTGCCGGTGTATGTGCCACGCGAGTCATTCGAGGATAAAAAAGTGCCGAACGGAAATTCCGGATGCGAGGATCCGCGTCTCGTGCAAATTAAGGATCGTATTTATATATATTATACGGCGTACAATGGCGTGAATACACCATCCATTGCCGTGTCCTCTATCGCCATTAAAGATTTTGTGGCGCACATTTGGAAATGGTCAAAACCTTTACTTGTGACGCGCGATGGATATGACGACAAAGACGGTTGTATTCACCCCGAAAAAGTTAACGGTAAATATTTTTTGTTCCACCGAGTGAACCATATGATTTGTGGTGACTATGGTTCGTCACCGTCTTTTCCCGAGCGTAATAATTTTATAAACATTCCAGTCATGTTTCCGCGACCAGGCATGTGGGATGAGAAAAAAGTGGGTATGTCTGTGCCGCCGATAAAAACGGACAAGGGTTGGTTACTTTTATATCATGGGATTTCAGTGCACGGTACGTATCGTGTCGGCGCGGTTCTGCTCGACAAGAAAGATCCGACCATCATTCTCGCTCGCACGACAGACGCGCTTTTCCAACCTCGAGAAAAATACGAAAAGGAAGGCCAAGTGGGAAATGTTGTATTCCCGTGCGGAGCAGTAGTTATCAAAGATACTATATATATGTATTATGGTGCGGCGGACTCAGTCATAAATGTGGCGACATTATCGCTCAAGAAGTTACTCGCTAGCTTGGTAGAGTAGACATGGTATAATGTCGGCATTATCAGAAATTATTATTTAACATTTCAGTATGGCAAAAAATACACAAAACAATGTTGGGGAAAAAGTAGCGGTGGCAGTCGGAATGCTCGCGGCACTTTCGGCAGGCGCGTACTATTTATATGGTACAAAGGAGGGAGCGAAGAAACGAGTGAAGATTCGTGGCTGGATGCTCAAAGCAAAGGGTGAAGTGATGGATAAAATGGAATCGATGAAGGAAGTGAATGAGGACGCATATAATATGCTCGTTCAGACGGTTATGAAAAAATATGAGGCCGTCAAAAATATCGATCCAAAGGAGGTGCAAGAACTGACCAGTGACCTTAAGAAACACTGGAAGAATATAAAGAAGCATGTCGATGCCGCCGCCAAGTCGACTCAGAAGACTGGCAAGAAAATTGTGAAGAAAGTAACGAAGTAGCAAACTCAACAAAACCTACCCTTTCTGGATACGAAAACCCGACTAGCGTCGGGTTTTCTCCTGTCCTCGACCGCGTCCTGTCAAGAGTCTCGTTACACTCGGGTTATTGACAAGGCCATGCTCGCAGTCTGCGGAGTCTCCAGAAAGGGTAGGTTTTGTTGAGTTTGACTCCTACTTTGTGTCCTTCAGTCCCAGTGCGTAGCGCGCGCCGAGAATCATCAGTGCGCCGATGAACATAAAAGAATACTGAAATGGCAGGAATTGAAAAGCGAGCGTTGCCAATATTGGAGCAACGATAAAGGAAAGGGGGCGAGTGATGCGATAGAAACTGATGATGTCCGTTTTTTCCTGGTTAACTTGTTTGAAAAAATATGTGTCCGATGAGATTTCAACGAGCGATGCGCCAATGCGAGTAATGAACAAAATCGCCGCCCAAATGAAGAAACTTTTTGCCGTGATAAAGGATAAACAAATAGTCGAAATGCACATAATGACAAAGCCGATAGTCAGGAATTCTTTTTCGCCGTATTTCGTGTCTTCCAGTCGTCCGACCGGCACTTCAATAAAAATAAAAGGCAGGAGCATAATGGTGAATATCAGTCCGATTTCCGACCACGAAAAACCGATATGTTGAACGAGGTAAAGTGGCGTATAAATGCTCATAAAAGCGTAAAACAGTTGGAGTAAAAATTGAGCACCGAAAATATTATACAAATCCTTGTTTTTTAAATACGCCAGTATGGTCTCGCGGATGCGAATTGGTGGCAGAGGTGCTCGCGTGACTGATTTGAAATTGCGGATGTAGAGGTAGAGCGGTATGAGGAACAGAGCGGAGAGAGTGTATACGTGCCAATACTGACCTTTGACCAGAAGAAGTGCCACGATGGACGGCGAGAGCATGACGATAATGTTGGCAATAGTGAGAAACGTGGAGCGCACACTGCCGGTATCATCCTCGCCACCGGATTCCGTTTCGACCAATACGTCGAGGTTGAACATGAGGAGGGAAATAGTGACAACATGCAGGAGAAAATAAAATGCGATGGCAGTGTGCGATGTGGAGACAACCAAGCCAACAGTTGCCAAAGCCTCACTTATAATGGCGTAGGTGGTAAACTTGTAACTACCGAGTTTGTTTAGGATTTTCGAGGCGTTCAAGAGGAGCATGAGATCAAAAACCGATCCGACAATAAATAGCGTCGAAACTTGCGCGTCGGAAAAAAAGTTTGACAGAAACGTCGAGTTGAGATAGTAAATGAGGTAGTAGTGGAAGGAGAAAAAAATGTTGGCCAGGAAGATGACGTTCAGCAGATGATTTTTGCGGAACGGTGCAAGGAGGTTTGTTTTGATCGTTTCCATCCCTCAATTATATATTAAAAAGTTTTAATTTAAAATGTGGGTCTCAAATCTCACTGACATTACATCATTTTGAGATCAGGCGATTAAACACAATACCTACACGCCGAGTACTACCGGAATGACCATTGGTTTCTTGGCAGTTTTTTGGAACAGAAATCGCCCGATGTTGTCTGCGAGGTTGCTTTTGACATAGTCGAAGTTGATTGGGTTCATACCATGCGTCGTTTCCTCAACAGTTTTTTTGATGATAAGCCGTGCTTGGTTGAGCAAATCCTGCGACTCGCGGACGTACACAAAACCTCGAGCAATGATGTCTGGAGATTTCTTCAGTTTTCCGGTTTTGGTATTGATTGAAACGATAATAACGAAAATACCGTCCTGAGCAAGCATCTTGCGATCACGGATAACCATTTCTTGTACGTCACCGACAGAGAAACCGTCTACCATCATCATGCCACCGGGCGCTTGTTCCTTGAGCTTTACAAACTTTTTACCCTCGTCCTGAATTTCAAGAATCGAGCCGTTGTCCGGAACAATAATATTTTCCGGCGACATACCGAGGTTTTGTGCAAGCTCTTCGTGAATCTTCAAACGGTAGTGATTGCCGTGCATCGGCATGAAGAACTTCGGATGAATTTTTTTGTGCAGCCATTCTAACTCACCGCGGTTACCGTGGCCGGTCGAGTGAATGTACACGTCGGACGAGCGATAGTGAATAATTTTCGCGCCTTGGCGAGCAAGATTGTCTTTCAACTTCTCAACAGCCTTTTCGTTGCCGGGAATAATTGAGGAAGACAAAAGTATGGTGTCACGTGGCGTGATTTTTAGATATTTGTGTGTTTTGTTCGACATACGCATCAGTGCGGCAAACTCATCACCTTGTGCTCCGGTGGCGAGCACCACAATGCGGTCCGGCGGATAATTATCCATTTGTTCGGTGGTAATGATGGTATCCGGTTTAACTTTGAGCATACCAACGTGTAAAGCGATATCGATATTTGTTTTCATTGAGCGACCCTCTGTTACTATTTTCTTACCGTACTTTTCGGCGATTTGAATGATTTTTATGATACGCTCGAGTTGTGAAGCGAAGGTGCCGATAATCAGACGTCCGTGAATATTTTTTATAATCTCCTCCAGGTTTTTGTGCACCAGCCACTCAGGTGTGGAGAAACCTGGATTTTCAACGTTGGTCGAATCCATCATGAGAAACAAAACATTTTCCTTGTCGAAGCGCGCGTATTCTTTTTCCTCACGTTCGGTCGGAATGTTGTCGACATGATCGAGTTTGATATCGCCTGGTGTGACGAGTGATCCATACGGTGTGTCGACGATGATACCCATCGAGTCCGGAATAGTGTGCGTCACGGCAAAGAAACGTAGTTTTAAACCGCCGAGGCGTATTGTGTCTTCTTTTTCGACAATATGAATGTCGAGCGCCGGTAAGTGAGGAAACTCTTCCTGACGCTTTTTAATCATAATCGATGTCAGTGCGCGAGTGTACAGCGGCGGATTGCCGATACGATCCATGATGTATGGGATGCCTCCGATGTGGTCGAGATGTCCGTGAGTGACGATGACACCGCGGATTTTATCTTTGCGATCCTCGAGATATTTTGTATTCGGTAAAATGTAGTCGACGCCCGGAGTCTCGCCGTCATTAAAGGTAAAGCCCATGTCGATGACCAAAATATCATCTTTGTATTCGATGACGGTCATATTCTTGCCGATTTCCTCTACTCCGCCGAGCGGAATGATACGGATATTGTCGCCGACGGGTGGAATGATGTCGTTATCGCGGTGAGTCACCATTTTCGGTGCAGGCGTATCACGTCGCCCGAACGATCGTTTGCTGTCACTGCGCGGTCGCGCTGGTCCGCTTGCTCGCGGTCGAGAGTCTCGTCGCTGTACTGGTCTTTCCGTCTGTCGTTCCGCTCGTTCCACTGGTCGCGGTATGTGTGTTGTGTTGTCCATAATATTTTAATAATTAACTAATTAATTTTTATTTTTTGTTTTTAAAAAATGTCCAGACTTTGTTTGTTTCGATATACCATTGATACACATTGCTAAATCTCTCCGCCGCGCTGTTGAGTGAGCCGAGAGTGATATTGTGTATCGTTTTCGGCACGATATATATGAAATACGGCGAATATACAAAGACTGCCGGCCTATCCGCGGTCACTATCTGGCTGAAGTTGTTCAGAAGTGTCGCCTTTGTGTCCGAGTCAGTCGTGGTACGCATGGTCTCGAGCGCTTTGTCCGCTTTAAGGTTTGCATATAATGCGATATTTAGGCCGGGATCGACGCGTTCGGACGAATGCCAGAATGGATACAGGTCGAGGTCACGCCCGACGATTTCGCCGAAAAGTAATGCATCGTATTTGCGTGGCCGAATAATGTTTTGATTTAAATCACTCACCTCAAAAATTTTAACAGCTACCTCTGCGCCTATTTTTTCCCACTGCTGTTGCAAAAGCAAAGCGGTGGCTTTCAGTTCCGGTGCATTGCCAGTCGAGATGGAGAACGAAAGCGTCACGGTTGTTTTTTTGTCTTTCTTTTGAAAAATTCCGTCACTATTTTTAACCCAGCCGTTTTTCACAAGCAGAGCTTGCGCGTTGGCAATGCGAGCGTCGCTTGTCGTGGTGGCCACATCGGTACCGCCGAGCGTTTGAGGCGGAATCGGTCCGTCGATAGTTTGGCCGTATTCGTCGAGCACAGAGTCAATGATAGCGTCTTTATCCACAGCCATATCCAGTGCCTGACGCACTTCGGAGTACGCAAACACCGGTGCGACGTTTTGGTTGAAAAAGACGCCGAATACGCGTGGCAATGGAGCCAAGTCAATCGTGTGGTTGTTTGTCGAAATCTGCGAAATATCTTGTGGCGAGATGCCGTACATACTATCTATGTTTCCTCCTTTATATGCGCTGACCAAACTGTTTTCATCCGCGTATGATTTAATATTGATGTGGTCGATATATGGTCGTCCGAGCGCGTAGTCTGCAAAAGAGGCGAGATGGTATTCGGACGGCAGACCACTTCCGGTGTATGTAATCGACTCAACGCTATATGGTCCCGAACCAACCGGTTTGGTATTAAATTGACTGAATGGGAACTCATCATTGCTTGCTTGCATCCATATGTGTTTCGGCAAAATGCCAAGTGTGGTGTTTTGAATGAATGGCGCGTATGGTTTGAGTAAGGTGAATTGTACGGTGTGGTCGTCAACTTTTGTCACCGTCACACCGCTCCAACTCGAGGCTCGTGGACTTTGTAAGCCGGGGTCTTGCGCTTTTTGGATAGTGAAAACAACATCGTCGGCTGTAACGGACGTGCCGTCTTGGAAGGTGGCATCTTTCTTCAATACGAATGTGTATGTCAAACCGTCGGGTGAGATGGTGTAAGACTGTGCCAGGTCGGGGATAAGTGTGCCATCCGAGTTTGCTCGAAGCAGACCGGAGTATACGAGCGCCGAAAGGTCGCGGTCACTGTCGGAAAGCGCCAAAAGAGGGTTAATAAAGCGTGGTACGCCGATGACACCCTCGGAGAAAGAACCGCCGTAGTCGGGCACTTCAACCAGAAAATGATTGTTTACTTGCCAAAGAATGGCAAAAGCCGATAAGCAAAAAATGACGACAAAAATGTAAAAGATTATTTTTTCGCTTAAGGAAAAAGCCTCGATGACGGAGAGAATTTTTTTCGAGAATGGCAATTGCCATTTTATTTTCGACGGTTCTTTTAAATTTTCTGTATTCACGAAGATAGTGATAATTTCGATTTTTTAAATCTCCCCTCGACACCTGCCTTTCCTGAGCACGGAATATTCTCATGGTCGAGACTTTCCTCACTCTCGTCGCTCAGGAAAATAATCTTCTCGGCGTGTGCCACGCACAGCTTCGTCGTTATTTTCCAAGCTCCTGCGAGAATCTCCGTAAAAGCAGGTGTACTCGATGAGATTTAAAAAATCAAAATTTTATTTTTGAAATTGATAATGACTATGAGATCAAGAGCAGACTGAAAGATGTTGCCGCAAAAAGCACCGCGATAACAATCGTTGCAATGAAGATGACTTTTTCCGCTCCGCGTTTTGTGTGATTGCCGGACGAAAAACTGTCGCCTCCGCCGAATGCACTGGACAGCCCCGCTTCGGACTGTTGGATAAGCACGCCTCCCATCAGGAGAACGGAGAGCACGATTTGCACATACGGAATAATATGAGTAATACTCATGATGTACCCAGTATACCTAAATGGCAAAAGAAATCAAGGAGTGTTACACTTAATGAGTGGGTTTTATCAATAACAAGAAACATATGAAAGGCGATACACACCGAAAAGAAAAAAAGAAACCAAAAAAAATAAAATAATGTCTGTGTAATGTGGAACGTTATTTTCAAGCACGTCAGACGCAAGCGTGTGCGAAGGAGGAAACCTCGGCGAACGAGTGTTAAAAGTCGTACACATTTTCTTGAATATAAGGAACGTGCTCGGGCGCTTGTGTTGGGGCGGATCGAACATGTTAACGCACTGTACAAATTTTCGTATGGCACGGTTGTCATTCGCAACACCGTCTCGCGCTGGGGCAGTTGTTCCAGCAAGCATAATTTGAATTTTAATTACAAAATAGTCTTGCTCCCGACACATCTTGCGGACTATATTATAGTGCATGAGCTGTGTCACCTTGGTCAGTTTAACCATTCGGCTAAATTTTGGGCATTGGTCGCCTTGGCTGATCCGGACTATGTTGCACATCGTGCGGAGTTGAAGAAGATACACTCAGGCACACTTTTAAAATAATATGAAAAAAGTTTTAAAAAAAATACATGCAACGAAAACATTTGCGGACAGAGTGCGGGATGTGGTGCGGAAAATTCCGCGCGGGAAGGTGGTGACGTACGCCGAAGTGGCCCGGAGAGCGGGGAATGCAAAAGCGGTACGAGCTGTCGGCTCGGTCATGGCCAGGAATTTCGATCCGACCGTGCCGTGTCACCGAGTAATTCGCAGTGACGGGTTAATCGGTAACTACAATCGTGGCGGAATGGAGGCTAAACGTAAGCTCTTGCAAAAAGAGGGCGTTCGACTATAATGGTGTCGCTATGAAAAAACCAACAAAAAAAGCTTCCAATAAGCCAGTCAAAAAGACAATAAAAAAGTTTGTTAAGAAGATTGAGTTGAAAACTAGGGTGCAGGAAAAGAAAGGCAAAATCACTCCGCTCGGTTCACGGCTGCTTATTCGACCGTTTACAAAGGACGAGTTGGAAAAGAAAAATAGTTTTGGAATAATTCTGCCGGACACTGATGCTAAGCAGAAGTCGGAACAAGGCGTTGTCCTTGCAGTCGGTCCGGGGGAATACCGCGACGGTAAACTTATCACACCGACCGTGAAAGTGGGTGACAAAATTTGTTTTTCAAAATACGGATATGATGACATACAAGTAGACGGTGAGGAATTGTATTTGATAAAAGAGGAAAATATTTTGGCAGTGTTGAATTAACTTAAACTACAATGGCAAAGCAAATCATATTTAATGAGGATGCACGAAAGGCGCTTAAACGCGGAATCGACAAAGTGGCGGATGTTGTCAAGGTCACTATCGGTCCAAAAGGGCGTAATGTAGTACTTGATCGCGGGTATGGCGCGCCGACGATAACAAACGATGGCGTGTCAATAGCTAAAGAAATCACTTTGCCCGACAAGTTTGAAAACATGGGTGCGGAGATTATAAAAGAAGTGGCCACGAAAACAAACGAAGTGGCGGGCGATGGCACGACAACCTCGGTAGTGCTTGCGCAAGCCATTATCGCTGAGGGAATGAAGCATACAAACATGGGTCTCGGAGTGATGGGTGTGCGCGCCGGTATTGAAGCCGCCACTGCAGATGTTGTGTCCGAGCTCAAAAAAATGGCCAAGGAAATAAAAACGAAAGACGAGATTCGTCAGGTCGCAGTCATTTCTGCGGAGTCGGAGGAGATTGGAAAAATTATTGCCAACACGATTGAAAAAGTCGGTCGCGATGGTGTGGTCACTGTGGAGGAATCACAGGTGTTCGGCGTCGAGTCGGAAGTGGTGGAAGGAATGGAGTTTGACAAGGGTTACATTTCGGCATACATGATGACAGATACCGCTCGCATGGAAGCGGCATACACTGACGTGCCGGTGCTCGTGACAGACAAAAAAATTTCAGCTATAAAAGATGTTCTGCCTCTGCTCGAGAAAATCGCCGCCACCGGCAAAAAAGATTTAGTCATTATCGCCGACGATGTGGACGGTGAAGCCTTGACCACGTTCATCATAAACAAACTGCGTGGAGGATTTAATATTTTGGCGGTCAAAGCGCCGGGGTATGGTGACAGAAAGAAAGAAATGTTGGCGGATATCGCGGTGGTGCTCGGCGCCTCGATCGTATCGGACGAACTTGGTGTGAAGCTCGAAACGATGGAGTTGTCTGACCTCGGGCGGGCCTCAAAAATCTTGTCCAAAAAGGATAGCACGGTCATTGTCGGTGGAAAGGGCGACAAGAAAGCCATCGACTCGCGCGTGGCACAAATCAAAAAGCAAAAAGATGCCACGAAGTCGAAATTTGATATTGAAAAACTCGACGAGCGCATCGCAAAGCTGACCAGCGGTGTGGCTGTCATACGCGTCGGTGCGGCGACGGAAACGGAAATGAAATATCTGAAATTAAAAATCGAAGATGCGGTGAACGCGACGAAAGCAGCCATTGCGGAGGGGATTGTGGTGGGTGGCGGAACGGCGCTGGTAAAATCGGCGCAGAAAGTCGGGACTGATTTTGCCGAGAGACTATTGAAGGCGGACGCCACTCAGCAGATGAACACAGGGACGGACGTGAAAAATAAAGCCAAAACGGCAAGGAACTCGGCGACAGCGGTAAAAAACAGTGCACTTCAGACCACTGATGAATTCAAAGTGGGATATGAAATCGTATTAAATGCTTGCGAGATGCCACTCCGTCAAATCGCCATGAATTCCGGCAAAGGCGACGGATCGATAATCGTCGAACGTGTTCGCGAGGCTAAAGGCAACGGCGGGTATGACGCGCTGAAAGACGAAATGGTTGACGATATGTTTCTTGCCGGTATCATTGACCCGGTCAAAGTGACTCGCACCGGCCTGCAAAACGCCGCGAGCGCCTCGGCCATTCTCCTAACGACCGAAGTGGCAGTAACAGACGAACCGAAAGAAGACAAGCAGATGCCAAGCGGAATGGGCGGAGGAATGGACTATTAAATAAATAATTGAGGCCTCATAAAATCACCCGCGGGTGGTTTTTATGTTACAATATTTCTATTATCAATAACTCAAACATATGACTCGACCAGAAATACACAACAGGGAATTGCATCGCATCGTCACGACGACGCTGGTGTACAAGCCGGACTATACATATCTCATTACTAAACGCGCTTTGCATAAAAAGTCGCACCCGGGCAAATGGACAATTCCTGGTGGCGGACTGACGGTGGATGACTACATCGACACGCCGGAATCCGAGCACGGACCAAACTTGTGGTACGGCGCACTCGAGGAGTCTCTTAAACGCGAGGTGAAAGAAGAAGTCGGTCTCAACGTCGGCAAACCGCAACTCATCACCGATATGACGTTCATCCGTCCTGATAATATTCCAGTAATTTGTTTCAGTTATTTTGCGCCGTACGTTTCCGGCGAGGTGGATATTTCTCATGATGATGACACGACAGAATTCGCTTGGGTCACGCTCGAGCAGGCCAAAAAATACGATCTCATTCCCGGCATCTGGGACGAAATTCGCCAAGTAGACGAGATATTGAAGGCGAGGAAATAAAATCTTTTTGTGCTATATTGTTTCTGTTTGGAACCGTCGCATAGCGGCCGAGTGCGCCACGTTGGAAACGTGGTATGGGGCAACCCATCGAGAGTTCGAATCTCTCCGGTTCCGCAGGAAAAATTTGACTCGGTCAAATTTAGGAGAAAGCCGTAATACGGCTTTCGTGGAGATTCGAAGCCCGATTGGGGAATATTTTTCATATCTAAGTTTTTTGTGCTACACTGCGAGTAGTTACGTCACATCTAAACAAGAATGAAAGACACACATATCGAAAAAATTTTGCAGGCTGAGAAAAAACGCCAGAAAAAAGTGGTGAATCTTATCGCCTCGGAAAACTATGTGTCCGCTGACGTGCTCCGTGTGCTCGGGTCGGAGCTGACAAACAAATACGCCGAAGGATATTCGCACGCCCGATACTACGCCGGCCAGAAATACATGGACGAGATTGAAGATCTCTGCATCGAACGCGCGCTGGCGCTGTTTGGCTTGTCACCCGACGAATGGCATGCCAATGTTCAACCGTACTCCGGATCACCGGCGAACTTTGCCGTGTACACTGCGCTCGTTCCGCAACATGAGAAAATAATGGGCATGAGCCTCGCACACGGTGGGCATCTCACGCATGGCCAAAAAGTTACGGCCACGGGAAAATTTTGGACGGGCGTGCCCTATGGCGTACAGGAAGGAACGGAAATCATTGATTACGACGCGCTTGAAGACTTGGCAGTAAAAGAAAAACCGATGCTTATTGTGGCTGGCTTCACGGCGTACTCGCGAGTGATTGACTTCGCCCGTTTTCGGGAAATCGCAGACCTCTGTGGCGCGTTGCTCATGGTTGATATGTCACATTTTGCCGGACTGGTTGCCGGTGGCGTGTACCCAAGTCCATTTCCGTACGCTGATGTGGTCACAACAACGACACACAAAACTCTGCGGGGTCCGCGCGGTGCCATTATTTTATCGCGGAAAGACCCTCGAGAGTTGTATAAAAAAATAGACAAGGCGGTGTTTCCAGGGCTTCAGGGCGGTCCGCATATGAACGCAATCGGGGCGATGGCTGTGGCACTGCGTGAAGCAAAAACTCCCGCGTTCAAAGCGTACGCAAAACGCGTGGCGGCAAATGCCCAAGCGTTGTCTTTTGAATTGCAAAAACTCGGCTGGAAAATTATTTCCGGCGGAACGGAAACACACGTCATGCTCGTCGATGTCTG
>CAYNFW010000007.1:0-17997 GCA_964396805.1 uncultured Candidatus Saccharibacteria bacterium
TACCGGCGAGACGTATGCCAATTTTCCGGTGCTGGTTTCGCTTGGTTCGGATGCCAATTTGGCCGCGGTGGACACGGCCGGCGGGACGGATATTTTGTTTACGCTGTCCGACGGCACGACAAAGCTTAACCACGAAATAGAAAAATATAATTCCCAAACTGGGGAGCTGGAAGCCTGGGTCAAACTGCCCACGCTGTCCTCGGTGGTAGACACGCCAATCTACATGTACTACGGCAACCAAGCCACCGCCAACCAAGCCACCACCACTGGCGTCTGGGACAGCAACTACAAAGGCGTGTGGCATTTGGCAAATGGAGCAGTTTCCACCTCGACTGATTCCACAGTGAATGCGGGTAGCGGTACAAATCATAATGTGACGGCAACTTCCAGCGGTCAGATTGACGGAGCGACTGTATTTAACGGAACAACTGGGTATGTAACATTAAATAGTGGCACAACCTATGTAGCAACAACATCACCATTTACGCTTTCAGGATGGTTCAATATTAGAAGTTTTAGTGTTGACACCGGAGGTCAAACTCTCCTTATTTTAAAAACTCCGGCAAGTGGGTATTTTCTTGGAGTAGATAGTCCTGGAAGTGGTTTTGATGGCATTGATTTTGGTAACCATAACGACAGTAGTAACTGGTTCGTAGGATATAGCAACACTACTATTTCCACTGGTAGTTGGCATAAAGTTGACTTAACTTATAATGGTGCTAACGCGACTACCTCCGCAAGTTTTAGTCTTTATATAGACGGAATAAGTACTACCATAAATGCTCAATCCGGCATGTGGATTCCAGACACAAACCAAAATCTTATGGGTTATGGAAACGTAGGTGACTTACTTGATGGTAGCCTTGATGAAATGCGTATTTCTTCAACAAACCGTTCCGCCGACTGGATTAAAACCGAATACAATAACCAATCCGCGCCGGGGACGTTTGAGAGTGTGGGAACACAGCAGAGTTACGGCTCGTCTGCCGGGTATGTGATTAATGGGAATTTGACGACGGGCGGGGCGGGGAGTGCGGTGGTGGATGCCAAGACAAACAATGTGCCGGTGACAGTTAGCGGCAGTGTGACTATTGGCAGTGGCGGGACGTACTCTGCCGCGTTAACATCAGCCTTTACCATTTCCGGTTCCTTTACCAACAACGGCACGTTTACGCACAACAATGGCACGGTGACATTTGCTTCGTCTACAGTCACGTCTATTATCAACGGCAGTACGCCGACGACGTTTTACAATATTTCTGTCGCCACCTCGTCAAAAATTTTGCAGTTCAAGGCCGGGCAGGTCACGACCATTTCCAACTTGTTTTCAGTGACCGGCGGTACGACACAGGCGAACTTTGTAACCATCGAGTCTGATACGCCGAGCTCGCAATGGAAAGCGCACTTTACTATTGCCCAGACCAGTTTTCAATATGTAGTTATTAAAGACAGCGGATGTGACGCGGGCACGGCATCGGTGACCCTCAACGGTTCGGCAATCGACAACGGCGGCAACGACTACTCCTGCTGGAAATTCATCACCCCACGCGTGGATCTCTCACTTTCGAACAACGCAACTGGTGTTAGTGGAGGAGGTTCGCAACAAGGCGGCGGCAGTGCCGGCGGCGGGGGAACGGTAACGTCTACAATTACGCCAGGAACGGGAACGGCCTTAACTAAGCTTACCGGATTTGCAAGTCCTATTAACTTTACTGTCAGTGTCACGGCTGGTTCCAACACAGTCCTGTTCGTTGCTTTGGCAAATGAGTTTGGAAGTGTTACAGGGGTTACGTATAACGGCGCGCCGATGACGCAGTTGTGGAATAAAGTAGACGGAGCCGGTATTGAAAATTCTACCGGATGGATTTTGGTAAACCCATCAACAGGAAGCAATACACTTGCCGTGTCCTATACCGGAAGTCCAGATACAATGATTGGGTTTGCACAACCATGGTATGGTGTCTCACAAACCGGCGGAAGCGGAGGTAGTTGGAGATCGTCACCTCCGAATGCAAACGATGGAGGATCGGGAAGTGGAACTGCGAGTGTGACTGTTTCAAATGCTGTGTCGGGGGATATGGTTCTGGATGTAGCTGCAATTTACGATACGGTAGGCGGCGGTGGTGACTTAACAGCAAACGGATCGCAAACTGTTCAAAATCAACAGAACAGACCTGCGAGCCAAGCTATCTCCTATGGGACATCCAATAAACTTGCTACAGGAAGTACGGCAATGACCTGGACGCTCACCTCGAGTTTCTGGGCACAAGGCGCGGTTTCTCTCATTCCTGCTTCGTCTGGTTCCGGCACCGGTGACACTGGTGGGGGAGATGGCGGCGGCGGCCAGCAGGGTGGTGGAGGGGGAGGGGGTGGCGGGAGCGCAAGTCCTTGATGACACATTAAAAAATAAAATCACAAAACCACAAAATGAAAACCATCTTCCATCTCCGGGACGGTGGTTTTTAGTATAAAATTTTTTTTCTTATTATGTTTTATGATACAATAATTACAAAATATGGAAAGAATAATCTTAGATCAACCACGAGTGTTGGATTAAAATTAAAAATTATTTTTTATATTATGAAAAAAATCGTATTTTTTGTATTTTTGTTTATATGTATCCCGCATGCACATGCCGCTATCACCTCGGGAACAGGCACTGCATTTTCAGATTATACTCCAGGAACGACAAATGTCTCCGTAACCGTGGCTGCTGGGTCAAATCCGGTTTTATTTGTTTCCGCTTTAAATGAGTTCGGTTCAATTTCATCTGTGACATACAACGGTATTGCGTTGACTAAACTCTGGGATCAAGCAGATGGTGCCAATGTGGAGCACTCAACCGCATGGATTCTCACAAATCCACCGACGGGGACAAACACACTTACTGTGACGTGGGGCGGTGGCGCGACACTTATCGGTGGTTTTGCACAGACATGGTATGGTGTTGGCCAAGGGGGCACACAGGGTACGACATGGCGCACACCAGTTTTTGGTAATGATGGTGGACCGGGAAGTGCGACTGCAAGTGTGTCTGTCTCAAACGCAGTATCTGGTGATACAGTACTTGATGCGGTAGCTGACTACGGCCAAACACCTACGGCCGACAGTTCTCAAAGTGTGCAGAATCAGCAGCGTCCCTTTAACGATGTCGGATATTTTGGCACGTCGTATAAATCTGCGACTGGTGCAACGACTATGCAATGGACAAGTCCTTCCACGTATTGGGCACTTGGTGCGGTAGCACTTATTCCGGCGACTGGCGGAAGCGGAGGTGGAAGTGGCGGAGGAAGCGACACCACTCCGCCCTCAACTCCAATCGGACTGAGTGCAGTCGCAGTTTCATCTTCTCAAATCAATCTCACCTGGACCGCGTCAACAGATAACGTTGCAGTAACCGGATATAAAATTTTTAGAAATGGTACTCAAATTTCAACGTCAGGTATGAACAGTTATTCTGACTCCGGTTTGACTGCATCAACACAATATTCATACACCGTTTCTGCGTATGATGCAGCAGGGAATACCTCATCGCAGTCATCTTCAGCGAGCGCAACGACGCAGTCGAGTGGTGGAGGTGGTGGTGGAAACGGAAACACTATCGCGTGTTCCGGAGATATCACATCAGTTCTTCAGAGTGCCATAAATGCTGCGACTGACGGGACGACAATACATATCGGAGCCGGTTCGTGTTCGACAAGCGGTGTTACAATGACTGACAAAAACATTACTATTGCCGGTGCGGGTAAGGGTCTCACGAATATCACTGCTGAAAAATTTGCAACAATTAATATAAGTGGGGCACATGTTCCCACCTGGCGTATCAGTGGGATGTCTTTATCGGGAACAGGAAGTTCTGTGGTCATTCAGATATGGGGGAATCATTCGGGTACTATGCGTGGGCCGTTTCGTATTGATAATGTGAGTTTTAACTATCCGAACTCCGGTGCGGATGGTATGGTTCAGATTTGGGGTCCCATATATGGTTTGATTGATCACGATGATTTCACTATGAATGTCGAAGCTGCAATACTTACCAATCTTGAAATAGACACGGAAAATTGTTCGTATAATGTGGGCGGCACCTGCACACTCACGACACTCCAGGGCGGTGCTGGTCTTACTATTCCATATGATCCGGGCGGCACAAAAAATCTCTACATTGAAGATTCGACATTCACGGCAGTTAACCCATCGACAACCAATAATTTCTTTGCCGCTATTGATACTGCGTATGGCGGCGGCCGTATAGTGTTCCGACACAATATACTCACCAATGTAATACTTTACGCACATTGGACAAATGGTGGTACTGTCAACACGCTCTGGTGGGAAATTTATAACAACAAATTTAGCTGGCTCGGTGGAAACAATGGACTGTACCCGATGCGTATGCAAGGCGGTGGTACCGGTCTTATTCATGACAACACAATTGTTGGATTTCCGGCCAACTATATATTGACCGGCGACGGACGTTTGCATGATCAAAATCAAACCGGCGCACCAAACAATTACTGCGACGGTACGATGTCCATTGATGGAAACGCGGGCGACGCAACTGCTCCGGGATGGCCATGTCTTGCACAGATTGGTCGTAACGTTGGACCATCAATAACGCAGATAGTGGCGGGTACCAAACAAGGATCATTCCCAATGTACCTGTGGAACAATGGGCCACAGGACACATGTTCAAATCCGGCTGCGGCAGGTGCGGTGTGTGCTAATACATTTAGTGTCAGTACATACAGTCTCTCCGCAGCTAACTACATCAAGTCAACGCCACACACGGTTGTTGGTGGCGGATACGGGCAGGGCGATGTTGATTACTCAATTACTGCGTCACAACCCACAGGTGCAGGAACGCACACCCTTATATACACACCATTTGTATATCCATATCCACTGGATGTACATGGTTTACCTAACCCTTCAGCAAGTTCTGGTTCCTCCTCCGACCTCACCCCACCCACTACTCCCACCGGTCTGTCTGCAAGTAGTATCTCCACCTCCGCAATTACATTGTCCTGGTCACCCTCAACCGACAACGTCGGAGTAACTGGATACAAGATATATCGTAGTGGAGTACAAATCGCTACAACTCCCGCTACCTCATACTCCGATACTGGTCTCTCTCCATCAACTCAATACACATACAGTGTGTCAGCATACGATGCAGTAGGGAACACTTCACTACAGTCATCCTCTGTCTCTGTCACTACCCAGGCTGCAGCAAGTGGAGGAGGTGGCAGTTCAGGAAGTAGCGGATCTTCTGGTAGTGGTTCAAGTAGCGGAGGAAGCGGTTCCGGTTCCTCATCTGGTTCAGGCAGTTCATCCGGAGGTTCCTCCGGTGGAGGAGGCTCATTCATCCCTCCAAGCTCACCATCATCTGGTGGAAGTGGTACCTCACTGAATACATCAACAGCTACCACCTCCCTCGCAGCTCTCGAAGCAGAACTGGCAGCATTGTTACAAGAAGTACAAGTTCTTAAAGCACAATTGGCACAGATACACGGTACCACTTCATCACTCTCCTCCACAGCAGGAATCCTCACCAAATCTCTCTCCTATGGTATGACTGACCCTCAAGTGACCACACTCCAAACAGTACTCGGAGTCAAACAAACAGGATACTTTGGATCTCTCACACTCAAAGCAGTTGAAGCGTATCAAGTCAGTCACCACCTCACCACAGTCAATGGACCTGGGTATGGAGTGGTGGGACCGAAGACGAGGGGGGTGTTGAATACGCTAGTGAGATAAAGGAATGAGATTTTCTTGTGTCGCGGGATGTGCGTGATATACTATATATATGAGTGACTACAACGCGTTTCAGTCGGAGCACAGACTCTCAAAACTGGCATGGGCGGTTATTATCATCGTTTTACTTCTGGTGTTGTCAGCTGTTGGTTTTGTCGTTTGGCGTAGGCAGGCGGTTTTTGCCGATCCGGCTTCGTCTGGATACGAGGCGGTCTTTTTGACCAACGGTCAGGTATACTTTGGCAAGCTTGGTGGTCAGGACAGTACATATCTTGTCTTGAAAGATATTTATTATTTGCAGGCTAACCAAAGTTTGCAGGGTGCGACGACTACCGGACAGCAACCGTTCTCGCTCGTTAAACTCGGCAAGGAGCTTCACGGTCCGACAGATATGATGTTCATTAACCGCTCGCAAGTGTTGTTTTACGAAAATCTCCGTGCAGACAGTCCCGTGGTCAAGTCAATCCAGACATATATGTCCGGCACGTCCGCGAACTAAAACAAAGACACACACGAACTTTATAACGTCACTGAAAAATCGCACCGGTATGGCGCGATTTTTCATCTTGCTGTGTCTATAAGCCGAATTCTGTCGCCGAGCGTTTTTGCAAACGGACGGGGATAGGCATGTATCTGTCGTTCGCGTTACCGCGACGATCAAGCGGTTCTTCCAGCACTGCCGAAGCTGTGCGGGACACGACCTTGCATACGCGTAAGAATTTTGCCGTTTCATTTTCATGTTGCCATGAAATTCTCCGACCAGTCTTTCGACTGGGCGGAGCCGTGGGCTTTCGCCTGTGGCGTCACTGCTCGCATCTATCAGATTACTCTGTGTGGGTGTTACCCGCTACGTGTTCCTGGTTGACATCTTGCGATGCCACCGGGATGTATGTTCGGACTTTCCTACCCGAGCCGTCTTGCGACGGTCGGATCGCCTACCTGACACAACGAAGACATTATACCACATAAAAATAATTTTGCATATCTACCGATTTTGTGCACACGCCCACATTGTTTTAGAGGCAAAATTTTTATATACTTGGTTCACATATTATTATTTTTAACCCATTATCAGTATGCAAGAAAATCAAACTGCTACAGTTGTAGCACCGGTGTCAGGCAGAGTGTTTGAAAAAATCGCCTATTATGTGTTGCTCCTTATGTCGTTTCTCGTGCCGGTGTTTTTCGTGCCATCGTCTTTTATCTCCACCGACTTCGGCACATCTCTTTTGTTTGCATACAGTGTTATCATCGCCGTGATCTGCTATATCATCGCCACATTTTTGTCCGGCGTCTTCACTCTGCCTCATTCGAATAAAATCGGCCTGAGTCTTTTTGTCATAGTGCCTGCGGTCTACCTTCTCGCCGGCATCTCAAACGGTTTTTCTCGCTTCACGTTTATCGGACTGACATTTGATCAGAGTACGGTTGGCTTCATCTTGCTTGCCTTCGCATATCTTTTCCTGGTGTCTGTGTTGTTTCGGAGCAGTACTCGCATTTTCTATTCTTTCGTCGCTTTTTTGGCATCGTCAATCATATTCTCTTTGTTCCTCATCATCCGCATTATTTTCGGCACTAACATATTGTCTTTCGGCGTATTCACTTCTCTGACCTCGACAATGATCGGCACATGGAATAATGTGGCGATGTTCGCTGGTATCGGCCTACTTTTGTCGATGTTCTCGTACTATATGCTGGACGCAAGCAGATTGATGAAAATTTTGCTTGTCATCGCATTTGTCGTTTCGTTTTTCTTTTTGGTGCTTGTTGACTTCAACTTTATTTGGATTGCAGTTGCTCTCTCCGCTTTGCTTTTTGTTTTATACACCATCTTTACCAGCCGTCGCGATATGCTTGTCATGTCGAGCACGCTCATGCAAAAAGTTCGTATGATTCCGCTTCTTCCGGCCATTACACTTGTACTCTCGCTCGTCTGTATGTTTTGGGGCAACGCAATCGTCTCTCATCTCGGACCGACGTTTGCCGTGAATAACGTCGAAGTCAGGCCGTCGCTTTCGGTGACACTCGACATCGCCCGACAGACCATCCAAACTCGTCCGCTTTTTGGTTCCGGTCCGAACACGTTTGTGACGCAGTGGTTGTCGTACAAACCCGATGACATTACCAGTACCGCTTTCTGGAATACGGATTTTCAATACGGTATCGGACTTTTGTTGACCTTTGCCGTTACAACGGGACTTGTCGGTGTGCTGTCCTGGTTACTCTTCCTCGGTGTGTATGTCTATTTTGGTTGGAAGGCTCTTTTTGCCCGCATCGAAGATTCGTTCCTCAAATATCTGACAGTTTCCTCTTTCTTTGTATCGTTGTATTTGTGGATTATGGCTGTCATCTATTTGCCAAGCATCGTTCTGATTATTCTGACATTCTTTTTCACGGGACTATTTTTGGCGTCGCTTTCCGTCGCTGGAATTTTCTCCATGGTGCCCGTCGTCTTCACTATCAATCCGCGCAAAGGTTTCGGCTGGTCGCTTGTGTTTGTGACAGTTTTTGTAGCGGCTGTTGTTCTCGGATATTCACTCTACAAAAATTCAGAGGCCTTATGGTATTTTCAGAAAAGTTCATACGCTCTGAACACCTCGGGTGATATTCTCTCGAGTGAGTCGCTCATGAAGCAAGCCATAGCTACAGTGTCATACGACACATATTACAGAGCCTTAGCGCAGATTGAAATTGCAAAGTTGGGCAAGATTGAAGCGCAGGATCCAAAAACGGTTGCTCAAACAGACTTGCAAAAAGAAGTCACCGACACGCTTTCCGATGCTATCACAGCAGGACTCAACGCTCGCAACGCCGACCCTGCTAACTATCTGAACTGGGTGACGCTCGGCCAAGTGTACGAAGCGGCGGTTCCACTCAAAATTCAAAATGCATATCAGAGTGCCCAAGTCGCATACAACGAAGCATTTCGACGCAATCCAAAAAATCCAGGCATCTATCTTCTTTTGTCACAGTTGGAGGTTGACAATGGAAGCTTGCCCAACGCCGTTGTATATGCCCAACAAGCCATTCAAATGAAGCCGAATTATCTTGACGCGTATTTTCTGCTCGCACAAATCGCCGTGGCCGGCAAGGATTTGAAAGGTGCGATTGACTCGGTTGCCGCCGCCTCTGTTATCAACCCGACCGATCCGTCCATTTTGTTCCAGCTCGGCTATCTCAAGTTCAGCGGGGGAGATTATACCGGAGCAATCGACGCGTTACAAAAGTCCTTGTCACTTTCACCTCAATATGCCAATGCCAAATATTACCTCGGTCTGAGCGATGAAGCACTCGGCAGACACACGGATGCTCTGGCACAGTTTACTGACATCCAAAAAACCAATCCAGACAATGCGACCTTGAACCAAATTGTGACCGCTCTTAAGGCAGGCAAATCAATCTTCCAAACACAGCAACCTGTGACAACGAGTACAAAAATAAACAAGACATTGCCGGTAACCGAGCCTCAACAATAGGTAACCGTAGCATATCTCGCAATGGTCAATCGTCTGCTCCAGTTTTTCAATAAGGAAACGAATGGTGTGCACCAAGCGGCATATCTCCTCGGTTTTTTTGCCCTCTGTTCGCAGGTCTTGGCACTGGTGCGCGATCGTACTTTGGCGTCACATTTTGGAGCGGGGAACACACTCGATTTGTACTACTCGGCTTTTCGCATTCCCGATGTTCTTTTCGCAACTATCGGATCAATCGTTTCCATCTCGGTGCTCATACCGTTTCTCATCGACAGTATGAGTAAAGGAGAGGAACACGCTCGAGATTTTATCGACAATGTGTTTTCTTTTTTCTTTGCTGTCATGATGGTATCGAGTGTTGTTGCATTTGTGACAGTGCCATTTTTCCTGAAACTACTGTTTCCCGCATTCACCCGACCGGACGAGTTTACTACACTCGTTTCGCTGACACGCATTCTCCTTTTGTCACCGATCTTTCTCGGTTTCTCAAATTTCTTGGCAAGCATCACTCAAATTTATAAGCGTTTTCTTTTGTATGCTCTGTCGCCAGTTATCTACAATGTGGGCATTATTTTCGGCATATTGTGTTTGTATCCGCATTTTGGGTTGCTCGGACTGGGTTGGGGTGTGGCGCTCGGAGCATTTCTGCATTTCAGTATTCAACTGCCTTCCATCATTCGTGACGGTCTTGCGCCGCGTCTGAAATTTCCGATTAAGCTTTCGGTTATCAAACGAGTGGTGTATACCTGCGTGCCACGCACCATTACCATGTCCTCAAACGAGCTGACCGAACTGTTTCTCATTTCCTTCGCTTCTTTTCTTATTCCCGGTTCGATTTCTGTTTTTAATTTTTCTTTCAACCTGCAGTCGGTGCCGTTTTCCATTATCGGCGTGTCCTATGCGTCTGCCGCCTTTCCTGTGTTGGCTCGACTGTTCAGTGCAGGCAATCATGACGAATTTTTGGACCACATGGTTACTTCGTCGCGCCATATTATTTTCTGGTCGGTGCCAATTTCCGTTTTATTTGTGGTTTTGCGCGCACAGATTGTCCGTGTTTTGCTCGGTGCCGGACAGTTCAACTGGAATGACACCCGTCTGACTGCCGCCGCCCTGGCTTTGTTTATTGTGTCGCTCATCGCTCAAAATATGATGACGCTTTTTGTTCGCTCATATTATTCCCGAGGCAAAACCACACCGCCGCTTCTCATGAACATCGGTTCCGCTATTTTTACCGTGCTCATTTCGTATTATTTTGTGCAGGTTTTTCAGCACAATTTTTTCTTCCAAAATTTCTGGGAGTCGATACTCAAAGTCTCTGGCATTTCCGGCACCGTGGTGCTCATGTTGCCACTCGGGTATTGCATCGGGACTATTGTCAACATGATCGTGCATTGGATCGCCTTTGGGTACGAATATCCAGCATATTCTCCGCGCGTTCTCCGTGTTCTCTTTGAGTCGATTTCCTCCGCCCTCATTATGGGGTATGTGACGTATGTTTTCCTGAATATTTTTGACGCTGTATTCGGCCTGGATACCGTCCTCGGTGTGTTTTTGCAGGGATTTTGTTCCGGTGTCATCGGCATTGTCGCCGGCGTGGCAGTGTTGTATTTCCTGAAATCTCGGGAACTCGTGGAAATCTGGCAAACCCTCCACAAGAAAATTTGGCGAGCCAAAGTGCTCGGTCCCGACGCAGAGGTTATGTAACGTACACGTGAAAATGCATTGTTTTCTTGAGCGACGAGCATGAAGAAAATTTCTAGCAGGAAATTAATTCTGGTGACGGAAAGTATGCAACCTTCACGTTTTATGCTTTAATTGTGGAATGCAACAGATTCGGAATTTTTCTATCATAGCTCATGTCGACCACGGCAAATCCACTCTTGCGGATCGTATGTTGGAGCTGACGCATACCATTGAAAAGCGCAAAATGCAGGACCAGGTGCTTGACTCGATGGAGCTTGAACGGGAGCGTGGCATCACTATCAAAATGCAACCGGTGCGGATGAAATACTCGTACGATGGCGAGGAGTACGTTCTAAATTTAATTGATACGCCCGGGCATATTGATTTCTCGTACGAAGTGTCTCGTGCACTCAAAGCTGTCGAGGGTTCCATTTTGCTTGTTGACGCCACTCAAGGTGTGCAGGCACAGACACTCACAACACTCGGCATGGCACGCGAAGCTGGACTTGTCATTATTCCGGTCATTTCAAAAATTGACTCGCCGTTAGCACGGGTGATCGAAGTGACTGCCGAAATTGTCAAACTTTTGGAGTGTTACGAGAGTGAAATTCTTCTGGTATCCGGCAGAACAGGCGAAGGTGTGCACGCCCTGCTCGACGAGATTGTACGGCGAGTGCCAAGCCCTGACAAAAATCCGCTGACCGTCATCAACAACGCGCAAACACAAAGACAACCGCCAGAGGCAGGCAGTGGTCGCATGATCAAGAATAATTTTCGCGGACTGATTTTTGATTTTAAATATTCGACTCATCGCGGAGTGATTGTGTTTATTCGCGTCATGGAAGGCGTTGTGACGCGTAATACGCAACTTTTGTTTAAAGTGTCCGGCAATACGTTTACTGCCATCGAAGTTGGAATTTTTGCACCCGACGAACGACCTGTTGAATCGCTTGGTGTGGGAGAGATTGGTTACATTGTGACTGGTATTAAACAGCCGGGTATCGCGTCGGTCGGAGATACCGTGGCGACGCTTGGCGACACCCAGGCGCCTCTGCCAGGCTACATGTCGCCACGACCGGTGGTCTGGGCATCTATTTACCCCGAAAGTCAGGATGATTTTGTTGTTCTCAAACAAGCACTTGGTAAGCTCAAATTATCAGACTCGTCATACACATACGAGGAGGAGTCGTCAGGGTCACTTGGCAGGGGATTTCGATGTGGTTTTCTCGGTATGCTTCATCTCGAAATAATCACCGAACGTTTACATCGTGAATTCAATCTTGATCTTGTGGTGACCATGCCTACCATCACGTATGAAGTTGTGTACAAAGTCGGGCAAGGAAATGACAAACATACTGTGGAGACTATTTACTCGCCGGCGCAATTTCCGGACGAGGGATTGCTTTCAGAAATTCATGAGCCGTGGGTCGCAGTTACCATCATCACACCCTTGACCTATCTTTCGAACATCATGCAAATTCTCTACGAACACGAAGCGGAAATTGGCAACTCGGAAAATTTCGGCGAGGATCGTACCCGACTGCGAATCCACATGCCTCTGCGTGAACTCATGCGAAACTTTTTCGATACCCTAAAAAGCGTCACAGCCGGCTTTGCCTCACTCTCATATGAAATCGAGGAGATGCGCACAGCCGACGTGGTGCGGATGGATATACTTGTGGCCGATGAGGTTTTGCCCGCGTTCTCGCGCGTTGTTTCTCGGCGCACTGTCGAGGAAGAAGCCGAAAAAGCTGTTGAGAAACTGCACGGACTGCTCCCGCGTCAAATGTTCGTGCTCAAAATTCAAGCCAAAGCGCTCGGGCGGATCATTTCTTCACGAACCGTTTCGGCCTTTAGCAAGGACGTCACTCAGCACATGTACGGTGGCGATATTACACGCAAAATGAAACTTCGCGAAAAACAGAAAAAGGGCAAGAAGAAAATGAAGGCGCGGGGCACAGTCAATATTCCCCAGGACGTCTTTTTGAAAATGATGCGGTCTAACTAAAGATGTTGGGCACGTACAGGAGAATCATACTGATAATGATGATGACCACGATGATTGTCCAGATAAACTGTATTTTCTTTTGGTGTTTCTTTTGGAATAGCATATTGGTTGGATACTATAGTATTATGTATGTATCATGCTCGATTTTCAGCAAAAACGCAAGCTTCGTAATGTGGCGTATGGCAGGGTCACTCTCTGTGTCCTGGCAATTCTTGTTCTTTTTTCCTTTCGTTCAGTTTGGCTTGTATATCAGAAGCAGCGCGAAAGCGAGGGGCTAAAAAGTTTGGCTTTGGCTCAGGTCAGTCAACTTTCAACTCGACAGCGAGAAATGGATTCGGAGATTGCCAAATTGCAGACCCCACAAGGAGTTGACGAGGAAATTCGGGATAAATTTAATGTCGCTAAACCGGGCGAAAATATGGTAGTGATTGTCGATGATCAATCCTCGAGTACTGGAACGACTACGCCAAAAAGTCTCTGGCAGAAATTCTTGGATTTATTTTGATTTTCATGCTGGTTCTGGTATACTAATCACACCAAAAAGCTTTATCATTTATTTTTAACCAAAAAAATATGGACACACAAAAAAAAGTAACCATTTATTCGACGCCGACGTGTCATTTTTGTGTTATGGCAAAAGACTATTTCAAACAAAACTCTGTGGCGTACGAAGAGTTTAACGTGGCGAGCGACACGGCAAAAAGGACTGAAATGATGCAGAAGTCTGGCCAGCTTGGTGTGCCAGTCATTGTTATCGGAGACGATATTATTATCGGTTTCAACAAACCAAAGCTCGCCAAATCTCTTGGATTGGTATAAGTGTTTATGAGAGTGTACCGCCGACCCACTTCCTTAGCCCTCGTAGTTCAACGGATAGAACAGTCCCGTCCTAAGGGATAGATGTTGGTTCAATTCCTGCCGAGGGCACAAATTGGATTTTTTACCCATATTTGATACACTATTTATATGACACCAGAAGAAAAGGAATTGTTACATCGTTCTGTTGCCTTGTCGGAAGAAAACAACGATATTTTGCGTTCAATTCAGCGGACGATGCGTTTTTCGCATTTTTTGAACATCATATACTGGATTGTCATTATCGGCATTGCCGTTGGTGCATTTTATTTCGTTCAGCCGTACGTCAAAGAATTCCAGAGCATGTACGCGAGTGCCCAAAGTCAGTTCGGCAGTTTTGCCAACATGTTTAATACGCTCAAACAAGCGAGCGGAAAGTAGAAATATTTAAAAGTGGCAAGAGTACTCTTGCTATGGTAGTGTAATAAAATGCCGAGGTAGCTCAGGTAGTAGAGCGCTTCTCTGAAGAAGAATAGGTCGGCAGTGCAAATCTGCCCCTCGGCACCGTTGTAATCAAAAACCGTCACTGAATGGCGGTTTTTGATTACAAAACTTTATTCTTTTTATCCCTTCACCTTCAGCCTTGTCTGCTTGTGCTTGTCTATTTTTGGCATGCGGATGATGAGCAAGCCGTGCTTTTCTGTCGCCTCGGATTCTTCCACTTCAATCTCGGCGGGCAACATAATGGTGCGTGAAAAAGATCCCCAGTAGAGTTCCTGGTGGAAATAGTCTTCGTCTTTGACTGTGCGCTCGGTTTCGCGCTTGCCTTTGACCACCACCATATCTCGCGTGATGGAAATATCCAAATCTTCCGGTCGGACGCCGGCGACCATTGTTTTGATGATGATTTCGGACGGGGTTTGATACACGTCAACGGTCAGTTGGCCTTCCTCGGCTTCCTCCTCGCCCCATTGGTTGACCGGAGAGGGCGCACCGAGAGAATCCCGCTGTGGTAATCTGCGTCCGGTTTGAGTTTCTTCCACGTCGATATCCTCCATATCCGCATCGTCCATTTTGACGACACCTGTCAACTTCTCGAAAAAAGAACGATTGTCTTTCATAGTATTGTTATTAAAGATTAAATTTACTGTGTGTTTTTCACTTTTTCAAATGCAAGGAGGAGAACGATGATACCAATCCAGACTCCGGCGAATACAAGAAAAATATTTCCTCCCGTCTCTTGTATTATAAATAAATTGAAGAGTGTATGCAATGCAGTGGCGAGGATAAGTCCGAATACTGTGGATAGTCGCTTGCGCCACTTGCCTTTGTAGAACGCGAGAGCCATGCAGACGCCGACCATTCCCGATGACACGATGTGGACGAGTGAAGCTCCGACAAAACGCAGGTTGCCTGTAATGATTGTACCGACGAAATCGCCGACATGAATGGTGTCGATGAGAAATAAGGTATTTTCCATAGCAACGAAGCCGAGCGCGGAAATAATGAGATAGATGATATCGTCCACCGGTTCGTCGGTGATTTTTTTGTTGCGTAGAGCGATGAAATATACGGCTGTGAATTTGAATAGTTCTTCCAGTCCGGCAAGTAGAAGGAATGTCCAGGGAGACACGCTTCCGACTGTACTGTCGCAGAAGAACTGCGAACAGACAAATCGTTGCAATGGCAGAACGAGAAACACGGCAATCATTCCCCCGAGAAAAGAAAGAGTAATCATTTTTGCCGGTTCCGGGTGACGATCTTCCTTCAGCCAAAACCATAGCCAGACGAGCGCCGGAATGAGTCCGAGGATAAACGCCAAGATATACGGATATGTTTCAATGAATGAAATCATGAACAAGATGAAATTATTTTGCCTGCGGCCATGGTGTAATCATAAGCAGTTTTTTATCCGGAACGGATAGGTGCGACCATATTTCTTCGGTGATAAACGGCATGAACGGATGAAGTAAAGCGAGTGACGTATCCAAAATATGTCGAAGTGCGTATTGGGTCGAGGCAACTGCGCTTGGGTCGGTACTTTTCAATGTTTCCTTCGACTCTTCGATGATAGTATCCGCAAATCGATGCCAGACATAGTGATATAGTTTCTCTGCCGCGAGATAGAAGCGATATGTATCCATATCGGCTGTAATGTCTTCAATGAGTGTATTCAATTCTTTTATGTGTTGTTCTTCCGCATCCGAAAACGTTTCCGGCTTTTTGCCATCCCACGACTCGGTGCTTGTCAACACATATCGCGTGATGTTCCAAATTTTATTGGCAAAAAGTTTGTAGGCTTTTATTTTGTCCTCGGAAAGAGCAAGTGAAGATCCGGGCGTATTGCCGACGACAAGCGCCATACGTAGAGCGTCTGTTCCGAATTTTTCCGTCAGCACTATCGGGTCGACGACATTTCCCTTGCTTTTACTCATCTTCAAGCCTTTGCCGTCGAGTACCATACCATGCAGGTACACCGTCTTAAATGGCAGTTCTCCTGTGACATAGAGGCCGAGCATGAGCATACGAGATACCCAAAAGAAAATAATGTCTCCGGCAGTCTCCATGACACTTGTCGGATAAAACGTCTTTGAATCCTGTGAGTCTGGGAATCCGAGAGAAGCAAACGGCCATTGTCCGGAAGAAAACCACGTGTCAAATGTGTCGGTATCTTTACTCATGGTACCGCCACATTTTTCGCAGACAGAGATTTTGTTTTCAAGGTCTACGATTCCATGTCCGCATTTTTGACAGATTTTTGCCGGAATGGGAATACCCCAGACAATCTGACGAGAAATATTCCAATCCATGATGTTTTCCAACCAGTGAGTGCTGATTTTTTCAAAATGTTCCGGAATATATTTGATCTCGTTATGTTTGATTTTTTCGAGTACTTTTTCCGCCAGCGGTTTCATTTTGACAAACCACTGTTCTTTTATCTGCGGCTCTATAATGGTGCCGCATTTGTAGCATGTCCGTACGACATGTTTATAGTTCTCGTCAATTTTTTCAACCAAGCCTTTCTTTTGTAATTTTTCAATAATGAGCGGTCGAGCTTTTTTTATATGCTGTCCGGCAAATTCGCCAGCGACGGGGAGGAGCAGACCTTTTTCATCAATAATCTGTTCCTTTTCCAATCCGTGACGTTCGGCGATGTCAAAGTCAACCGGATCGTGCCAGGGAGTAATGGTCATAACACCTGTTCCAAATTCCATATCTACCACAGAGTCTTTTATGACTGTCGCCGTAATCGGTCCGTTGATCCACTCAAGTTCGATTTTCTGTCCATCCTTGTATTGCGCATATCGTGTGTCGTCCGGATGCATAACCACGTATTTATCACCAAATTTTGTTTCCGGTCGCGATGTGCCGATAACAAACGGACCGTATTTCAAATAATAGAACGAATCAATGCGTTCCTCATCTTTTATTTCAAGATCGGAAAAGGATGTTTGATGTTTTGTGCACCACGACACTATTCTTTTGCCACGGTACACCAAGCCGTCGTCGAACATCTTTTTAAAGGTTCGGTATACGATATGAATGATATCGGGGTCAAGTGTGAATTTCTCTCGTGACCAATCGCATGATGCCCCCATCTTTTTAATCTGAGATTTGATATGAGAAGAGTTTGTTTGCGTGAAATCAAGTATTTCTTCATACAGTTTTTTCGGTTCAATATCAAAACGTGTTCGACCTTCTTTTTCCAATTTTTTTTCGTACACGACCTGTGTCTCAAATCCAGCATGATCAAGTCCGGGTAGCCACAGCGTCTTGAAGCCCTGCATCCTTTTGTATCGAACCATGATGTCCTCGATGGTCATGACAAGACCGTGACCGGCATGGAGCGAACCGTTGGCATTGGTCGGGGGCATAATGATAGTAAATGGTTTTGCATTCGGGTCAGTGTTTGTATCCGGATTGAAAAGGCTACTGTGTTCCCAGTCTTAATATATTCTTCCTTCTGTTTCAGTAGAATTATATGGGCGTAAAAATATATCGTTCATTTATTCAGAATATCACAGAAGTCGATTTTGTGACAGAAGTTGTACTTCGCCTCTATAAGGAGGGTATGTAAATGTCCTTTACAATCAGTTCAATATGTCCTTGATAGCACAATCTTACATCATCTTTATTCTAGGTTCTATAAATAAATCTAAAGGACATATTTAAACTTTATAAAAGACATAGTTTTGTCACTATTTAAAATATGGCTAATAGTAAGGGTTTTATTGATTTTATATATTTCTGACATAACTTGACAAAATTGTAAACAAGCGT
>CAYNFW010000008.1:0-17822 GCA_964396805.1 uncultured Candidatus Saccharibacteria bacterium
CCTGTCGTGAAAGTTTTCCGGTTCGCATTTTCCAGGCATCGACGTTCGACTGGGCAGAAAGCATGCGATCGACAAGCTGTTGCGAGGACATTTCGAGCGAAAAAATTCCAACCGGCGTGCCATGGTTTACTGCCGACTGCCGAGCAATATCGAGCGCGAGTGATGTCTTTCCCATCGACGGTCGAGCGGCCAGAATAATCAAATCGGACTTTTGCAAACCGGAGAGTTTATTGTCGAGTGCGGCAAACCCTGTCGGCACGCCACGCATACCGTCACTACCTTCGCTATGTAGTCTATCGAGGCGATCCCACGCTTCGCCAAGCTCGTCTTTAAGTGGCACAAACTTGTGCGAGGTGTTAAAGTTCGTCACCTCAAAAAGTTTTTTCTCTGCACTGTCGAGCATTTCTTCAAGCTCGCCCTGCTCGTCGTAACCGATTTGGTTGATGTGATCGGACGCCTCGATGAGCCGGCGCATGATATGTTTTTTCTGGACAATCTGGGCGTAGTAGACAATATTCGCCGACGACGGTACGACGTTCACCAACTCAGTCAGGTATGTGTTGCCACCGATTTGGTCGAGCCACCCTTTCTCTTTTAATTTCGCCGACACGGAAAGTAAGTCGATCGGGTCGTGCTTGTTGAAAAGTTCCATCATCGTATCGTAAATGATGCGATGTTTGTCGGAGTAAAAAGAGTCGAGCGAGACAATATCTGCGATATCGTGCAACGCCTCGGGACGTAACATGACCGAACCTAAGAGCGCCATCTCCGCCTCGAGATTTTGAGGAGGAATACGCAGGCGGTTTTGAACGGTTTGTGTAATGACTGTGTGTTGTTGTGGCATAGAAGGCGTCGATTTTCGACTGCTCCCATCTTACCACGCGCCACTTTAAGGGCGCTATATTCCCAAAGTGTGTAACCTGTGTGCAAACTGGGGAGGAGAGATGGTGATTGCAAAATTACGGTTTTGAGGTAATGTAAATTTAGAGGGCAATGCCTTATGACATAGAACGAAGCATGGAACCTGCAACCGGGACAAGCGTTAACACCGACAGATAAAAGCATTAGCTTTTTGAGGGGAGGAATAGTGTATGTCTTTACTGAATACTCATACCTTACTCTCAAGGACTACTGCCGAAAACGCGTAGAAAAAAGCCATGACACTGAGTACCGTGGTCACTGGCTAAATGTTGATTCATTTGGTTTTCCCATAATGAAGGTTCAAACTGATAATCAGCAATCCATGGAGATTAGCAGTGGATGGTTCAATCTCAAATAACTATCTGGGTTTGCTAGAGCCGTGGTGTTAAACCACGGCCTTATTTTTTTGAAACTTTTGTACCGTCCGGAGTATCCATTACATCAAAACCAAGAGTTTCGATTTGTGTTCGGAGTTGATCGCTTTTTGCAAAATCTTTTTCGGCTCGAGCAATGTCGCGGGCAGTGATAAGTTGTTGGACTTCGGCTGGGATTTCCACAACTTCAGCTTCTTCTTTTTTATCAAGCTCCAAACCAAACATGCGATCGAAATCTAAAATAAGTTTTCTTTTATCAGCATCCGATATTTCAGCATCTTTTAAAACTTCAAAAACCAAAGCGAGCGCTCGTGGAGTATCGAGGTCGTCGTTTATGTATTCAGTAAACTGCGTTTTATATTTTTCAGCTTTTGAACCAGCATCTGTGTCAAGGGGCACCCTTGACACAGCATCTCGTAGACGTTTCAGAGCAACCTGCGCACCTTCCAGCGCTTCCCAGGTGAAATTCAAGGGGCTTGTGTAGTGTGCGCCGAGAACAAAATATCGAAAGGCGAGCGGGTCGATATTTTTTGCGCGAATATCATCGAGCGTGAAAACATTACCGAGAGACTTTGACATTTTCTTGCCGTCCACCGTGATAAAACCACCATGCACCCAATAGTGTACAAACTGCTTGCCGGTCACCGCCTCAGACTGAGCGATTTCGTTGGTGTGATGGGGGAATATGAGGTCAGTTCCGCCAGTGTGCACGTCTATTGTCTCGCCAAGAGCTTTCATGGACATCGCAGAACATTCGATATGCCAGCCGGGACGACCTTTACCGAACGGTGCGTCGTAGACAACATCACCATCCTCGGGCGTGTGAAATTTCCACAGTGAGAAATCTCGTGGGTTTGTTTTGTCATACTCGTCATTTGCAATGCGTTCTTTGGTTACCGCTTGTAAGTCGAGGTGGGCAAGCGCGCCGTAGCCGTGTGACTTTTCAATGTTAAAATAAATTCCATTGGCGCTGGCATAGGCGACACCATCATCGAGCATTTTTTGAATAAGCAAAATCATATCCGCAATACTGTCCGTGGCACGCGGAGTTTCTGTAGGCATTAAAATGTTCAATGACTGCAAATCTTCAAGAAACTTCTGCTCGTATTTTCGCGTAACCTCACCGAGACTAACTTTTTCCTCGACACTTTTGCGAATAGTTTTATCGTCGACATCTGTAATGTTCATGACATGGCGTACCTCGAAATCATTGTATGCAAACATTCGTCGCAACAGGTCGCTCATGATAAATGTGCGGAAGTTACCGATGTGTGCCGGACCATAGACTGTCGGACCGCACGAATATATACCAACGTGATTTTCAACAATCGGCTTAAAAATTTCTTTCTTTCCAGTCAGCGTGTTGTGAATTTTTATTTCCATTACATCCACTTTTTGTGTTTAATATACGTCAACGTAATCGCTACCGATGCGAGCATGAGCACCACCACAATCCAAAAAGCGTTCGGATTGTCGATGACCGGCATGTCGATGAGGCGCATGCCGAAGAAAACGGCAATGAGGTTGAGTGGCAAAACAAGCGCGCCGAGAATGGTCAGTTGTTTGACCGTTTCGTTTTGTTTCGTGGTCAAGAGGGAATTATTTGTTTCGCGCAACTCGCGTAACATGTCGAGCTCGCTGTGGATGTTGGTCACTATTTTCATATAGTCGACCAGAATTTGCTCGATACCGTCGCCAAATTCATCACCGAACATTTTCTTGCCATAGTGATGCAGAGACTCAAGTACGTCGCGATGCAGGTCGATTTCTTTTTTGAATTCCAAAAGTGTGCGAGTGACAAGGGACAACTGTACCACCATTTCGCGTTCTGACCCTGCAAAAATTCTCCCGGTGATATCGTCCGTAATATCTTCGATGGAGTCGAGCTCCTCGGTCATGCCTGTGTACAGTTCGCGAAGCAACGCAAAAAACAACACGTTGCGAGAATCATCGGTCTTGGCATTTTTTTCGAGCACTTCTTTGACTTCGAGTGTCTTCCCGAATTTGTGCAAAGCGTCGATGGTATCATACCGCGCGGTGATAAGCAGGTTTTTGCCGATGATAAAATCAACTTCCTGGTTGGCGTCCTGTCCGTGGGAATGTTTAAAAGCAGGGAAGTGGAGAATACAGTATATATAGCCATCGTGGAGCTCGATGCGCGGTTTGCGCGTGGCGGAGGTCAGTTCCTTGGCCACGAATGGGTGAATGCCGTACTTGTCCATCAGAGTGTGGATTTCCTCCGGTGTGCCCTCATCCACGTCGACCCATGTCTCGCCGTTGTAAGTGTATGTGTTGATCATTGTGTTTGGTTAGTATATTTAGTATATCCTAGCTTTTATTTGACTACAACGTCGCGTTTTGCGATAATTGAAATCTGATGATGACTGACGTTCCAAATTTTTTCAAAAACAAAGTTGCCATTGCTGGCGCCATTGTCGTGATTGCTTTTGTTTTTGCCGGTGGATTTCTTGCCGGAAGACATTCCGAGTCGCAGGAAGCACTCGTCGTCTCGCTGACCAATAAAGACGATACAGGTACGACAACTGCCGATTTTTCAACATTTTGGAAGGCATGGAATTTGATTAACGAAAAATATGTTCCGACAAACAGCACCTCAACTGAGCGCGTGTCCGACCAGACGCGCGTGTACGGCGCCATTACCGGCATGGTAGCGTCCTTGGGCGACCCGTACACCATGTTTTTTCCGCCGGTAGAAAATAAAAGTTTCAACGAGCAAATCAGTGGTAACTTCCAGGGTGTCGGCATGGAAATTGATATCAAAAATGGTTTCCTCACAGTCATCTCACCGCTCAAAGGTACACCGGCATACAAGGCTGGCATCAAAGCTGGCGACAAAATTCTGAAAATAGGCACGACAACGACTGACAACATGTCGACAGACGAAGCGGTCAATCTCATTCGCGGACAAGCTGGTACGAGTGTAACATTCTCCATTCAACGAGCAAGCTCGACGCCTTTCACCATCTCCGTCACGCGCGACGTTATCGACATTCCAACTATCGACACCGAGGTAAAGGGTGATGTATTCATCATTCACATGTACAACTTCTCGGCCATTTCGGCGGATCTCTTCCGTGGAGCCTTGCGGACATTCGTCGAGTCCGGCAAATCAAAACTCATTCTCGACCTGCGTGGCAACCCTGGTGGATATCTCGACGCGGCGATCGACATGGCAAGTTGGTTCCTTCCAGCTGGCAAGACTGTGGTCAAAGAAGATTTCCGCAACGCTCAGGACGCGCAGGTGTACACCAGTAAAGGCTACAACATTTTTAACGGAAATCTCAAAATGGTGGTTATGATTGACGGCGGTTCGGCCAGTGCGTCGGAGATTTTGGCTGGTGCACTTCACGACAACGACATTGCAACGCTCGTCGGCGAACAATCCTACGGCAAAGGCTCGGTGCAGGAACTCATCCCGATTACCGACGACACGTCGCTCAAGGTGACAATCGCGCGATGGCTGACGCCGAACGGAGTGTCCATTTCCCATCAAGGCCTGACACCGGACGTGGTGGTCAAACTCGACCCGGATAAATTCGTCGCCGGTGATGACACCCAAGTGGACGCCGCGATGCAGGTGCTCGATAAATAACAGAAACTGAAAAACGCTTACCAAAGCGGTTTTTGTTTTTTCACATTTGATTTTCTGACCTGTTTCAGATAGTGTTGTGGACAGAATTTGAACCTTGAAAAGAAAGGAATTTTTGTGATTAAACTCTCAAACGGTCAGTCTTTTACGTATGTAAACTCAAGCGGATCTCTTGGCTTCGATTGTCTCGGTTGGTGGTGGGAACGGCCGCTCGTATGGTTTGGGTTCATCAAACCCAAACTATTCGCTAATGTCGTGAGAACAGCAACACTAAACCCCCGGTTATATCCCGTCAGCAACCTATCGTGGATTCGACCGTGGACATGGCTCCCATGGAGCCCATGGTCATGTGTCAGATTTCTACCCGGCGGTGCAGTTAACAAAGTCGGTTTGTACAATCCGGGTTTCGAATGGCTTTGTGAAAAAGTCTATTCACGACTCGACTTTAAAAAGTACAAACTGATTGCATCGATTCATGGCACAAAAGAAGAACTCGTACAGATGGCGTGGCGACTGAACTGCTTTGACTTCGTTGCCATTGAAATAAACGTTTCCTGTCCAAATACAGAACACAAATCGGCGACGCTGGAAACAATTGAAAGCACGAAGGCAGTGGCAGAAGTCTGTTGTCATCCGATCATTATCAAAATATCGGCTGATCAGGACTACATCACTATTGCACGCGCATTGAAAGGTTGCGTGCAGGCGATATCACTGAATAGCGTACCGTGGAAAACGGCATTTCCCGACGAACAAAAAAGTCCGCTATGGAAACTGGAACAAAAACGGGGCGGCGGAGGCGGTGGTGTCTCTGGCAAACCGGCACAGAGGCATAACTGGGCGGTAGCACGGAGACTTGTCATCCAAGGATTAATCCCGGTCATCTGTCCGGGTATTATGAACAGAGGGGATTTGGTCGAAGTGAGAGGAACGGTTGGTCCAGGAGCATACAGCTTCGGAACAATTTACCTTCGCAAACCCTGGTTAGCAACACAAATCGTAGAAGGGGAGATGAAAAAGGAATCGAATCATTCCAGTTGAGTGTCTAGCGACACCTCACACACACCTTCGTGAAATCGGAGATGTGATGAAGAGTATCATTGAATACTCAATTCAAGCGGGGACTGATGTCATTGGTCCCCAACCAAACACTAATGATGGTTTACTCGACGCAGAACAAGTTACTGCATACACCCAAAAAGCACGATCTTTTGTACCAAACGATATCACTTTACACATCATCCCGTTTGTAATGATCACTGAACAGACCACCTTCAAACAAATTGACGATTGCGTCAAAGCAGGGATCGTCAACGGCAAGGGGTACCCTCGTGACCGAACAACAAAGTCGCAGAACGGAATCAGGCACCACGGGCGAGTTCTTCCGCAAATCAAACACTGCGGGGAAGTAGGGATGAATTATCACCAGCATCCCGAACACTCTTCGATGTTGTTCTACAACCGCGATGCGGAATTTGCTTTTGTTCCTGTTATGGAGATGTACCTGCAGGAAGCACCGAAAACTCGCATTTTTTGGGAACATGGTTCGGATGCACGATGTATTCTACATTGGGAGTATTTTGCCAAAAGCACCGGAAGATTTTTTGTCACTTTGACCGCACATCATCCCGCAACCAACGAAGATGAAATGTTTGGTGATGTTCGCGGGGTATGCAAACCACCAATCAAAACGGAGTGGGATCGCCGAGAAATAGTCAACCTTATCGAAAAAGATTACGATTGGGTAACGGCGGCTCTTGATGATGCATTCCATGACGAAGGAGACAAATTTAAACGTAGAGGCAGATGTGCATGCGGTTCGTTTACAACACCGTTCGGTCTTCAGTTGTATGCGCATGTGCTTGGTGATAAGCTATTTCAGACTTGCAAAGGGAGAGAAACGTTTGTGAATTTTACGAGTCGAAACACTCGGCGAATTCACAATTTGCCCCCCTCCTCACGAGTGATCGAACTGATCCAAGAACCACTGGAAATTCCTGAAACCTATCCAGTAGGTGGAAAAACAGCTCTACCTTTCTGGGCAGGACAGGAACTGAAATACAAGATTAAAAATATTATTTAGATTTTTTCAAATCTCAGCCCGGGCGTCACAGCGCCCGGGCTATTTTTATACAACATATTTTTGGTCATGCGACCACCGCTCACTTTCAGCGGTTGTCTGGCGTTTCAGCATGAGTTTTGCTACTATGTCGATATGAAAATCATATTACTTAAAGATGTTGCGAAGGTAGGGCGAAAGTTTGAGGTCAAGGATGTGGCGGAGGGTTTTGCCACGAACATGCTTTTGCCTCGCGGCCTGGCAGTGGTGGCGACTGCACAGGCGATACAAAACGTGCAGAAACAGAAAGACGCGAGCGATGCTGAGCGCAAAATTCAAGGCGATTTACTTTTGAAAAATCTAGACACAATCAAAGGATTGAAACTGACATTGTCCGAGAAAGCAAATGATAAAGGCCATTTGTTCGCCGGAGTCAGCAAAGAAGCAGTACTCGCGGAACTTGCCAAACAAACGCGACTAAATATTGACCCGGAGTCAGTTGATCTCGACAAACCGCTCAAAACCACAGGCGAGCATGCAGTGACCGTTCACGCAGGAGGGAAAAAAGTTGAATTTACAGTAGTTATCGAAGCGATAAAATAAAACTCCTTTTTAGGAGTTTTATTTTTTATGCAACCACGTGGACGATTTTTTTGGTCATGACAGACTTGTCGAAATGCACTTTACGTTTCGTGCCAAAAGAGACGGTGCCGGGAACAAGTGCAAAGAGTGTGTGATCTTTTCCCATGCCGACATTTTTACCCGGCAAAACATCCGTACCGCGCTGACGAATGAGAATAGAACCAGCCTGAGCTTTATCGCCTTCGGTGATTTTGACACCGAGATATTTTGGATTCGAATCTCGGCCGTTTTTAGTTGTACCTGCTGACTTTTTGTGTGCCATGGTGGATTATATAGTGGATTATATAGTTGCGTTATATCTAATATACCTGCTAAAATAACTGTGGTATGACTATACACGATGTGGCAGAAAAAATCAAGCCTTTCTACACACTAATTTTACTCGTTGTAGTAGCTACTCTTTTTTTCGCTCTCGGTCGATTTTCGGCGCTGGAAGAAAAGCATGTGCCGATTCGTGTCTATAATCCTAGCCAAAATGGTGCTCTGACCGGGTCAGCCGTGGAAGCGACACTGCCCAACACACCAAACGGATCCGCCGGCGCGGTAGGGAACACTCCACTTTCCGCGACCATACCTGTTGCCGCGGACACCACCACAGACGGACAGGTTATCGGTTCGAAGTCCGGTAAAAAATACTACTATCCGTGGTGCGGCACGATCAAACGCGTCAAGCCGGAAAATCAAGTATTTTTTGCTTCGATTGCAGCTGCGCGAGCGGCCGGATATGTCCCCGGGGGTAATTGCAAGGGATTAAAATAGAGAGTTTTGTTTTTTCCGCGTTAACTCTGTACGACTTTTCCACAACCTCATGATTTTTTTTATTTTTTATGCGATAATATAGTTCTCGCAATATCGCATTGCCACTCTCGTCACTACATGAAACAGTTTCAATATTATCTTCCAACCGCATTACAAAAAATCGGTTATGTTATTTTTTTTGTATTATACAAAGTTTTTGTGTGCATCGAAATTCGCGGCAAGGAACACATCAAAGCACTTTCAAGGAACAGAAATCTGACTCAGCCGATTATTTTGGCGTCAAATCACACCAGTGAGCTCGATGTGACGGCGATGCCACTTGTATTGCCTTTTTTTTCGCAGCTATACCCGATTTATTTTGTTTCCAACATGACCGAAAAATATAAAACATTCGGGTGGCGCAGTTATATGTATGGCGGTGTGTTTTTCAACATGCTCGGCGGATATGCGGTGCATTCGGGCAGTCACGACTATGCTGTGGCGCTTGAAGACCACTTACTGTTGCTCAAACAGAAACGCGGGCGAACGCTCTGGATCTCGCCGGAGGGTATGCGCACACGCGACGGACGCATGAACCCGGCACGCGGGGGGTTAGGGTATTTGGTGTATGATACAAACGCCATTGTCATACCAATCGCCATCGACACTTTTTTCAACATGAACGCATGGGATTTTTTCACCCGCCGGAGAAAAGTCGTGATTACGGTCGGACGGCCGATGACCCGCAGTGAACTCTTTACAAGTCCTAATGCGACAACCACGCCCCTCGTCGAAGATTTCCGTCACGCCGGACAAATTGTCCTCGACAAGATAGAGGAGATGATGGAATAAATTGATATTTAAAATATAAATTTAAAATGTTTTCCAAAGAAACATACAAAAAAATACTTGCTATAGATGAAGATGTGGTTCTTACACCACTTGAAATGGCAGATAGAATGAATGTAACTTTTTTTCCATATATTAATGATGATACAAGTGATAAAATCAAAGTTTTTTCGGAAAAACTTAAAAAAGTTTTTGATGAACTAAAGGTTAATATTGTTCCGTTCAATTTATCACTTGGAAAAATTCCTCTCAGTAAAACGCTCAAGAGTTGTTTTAAAATATGTATCAATAATTTTCTTTATGGATTTAGATCAATATTTCGCCTACCACAAAAGAGTATCTATTTCAGTTTTCAATCTATTAAATATGTTTTTAAGCGCACAAAAGTAAAAAAAGGAATATCAATTATCGTACTCGGCGAACAAAAATTATCTAATATGCCTATGCAATATATTACGAGTTTCAAAGATAATTCCGTAATATCAATATTAGATTTTCCAAAAAAAATTACTGCCGACACTATTTTTGAAGAACATTTCGATACAGCGATGGATCTATTTGTTCACAATATGTCAAACATCATACTGGGTGTTACTGATAAGAAATGGATTTTATATAATTTTAATGGCTCTCACCCCGTATATCCCATTGATAACAATTTAAAAAAATATGTATTAGGGGCGTTGGTGCCCAAAGTTGTGGCCCCCATTCGACCATATAAACTGGAAGAATTTATTTTATCCGACAAAAAGTTTGCAACTGACGATAAAATACATGCCCCGATAATGGACGACTTGGTGGTTGGAGCAAAAAAATTTGCCGGTACTAACCTGTACCCAAAAGGTAAAAAAATAGATGATCTACCTTTTCGTAATGAATTTTTTAAGTGGGTCGGCAAGTTACATTTAGATCACAGAAACGGCATGAGTTTTGGTTTTATGGCTCATCAGTTGCCCGGTCGACCGGGAAAACTTGTAGAAACGACAAAAATGAAGGAATTTTTTATTAATGAAAATGGTAACTATTGTGTAACATTTCCTTTTACACACAAAAGATACCTTCTCGAAGTTCCTGCTGTCTGGGTAATATCACAAAAATCTGGATCAAATAAAACAGATGTCGTCCCAGAAAGGGATCTGATTAAGCTAGGACTTTCAAATGGAAAGATGATAATAGAAACACCAATCGGAAAAACAATTGATCCAACATACAAACCATCATTCGACACAAAAGTTATACTCGCTCACGCAGTTGGCAACGCAATAATTGCAGCAATTTTAAACCACTTTAATCCTAATGATCCATTCGTAAAACAATATGAAATTTCTGGATTTTCCTTATCACACTGGCATGGATACATTCATCCTGATTTTGTGCCCAAGGGATTTCATATACATGGAGTCGGGAACCCGCATGTTGCGTGTTCCTCACCACAGTCTGCTATTTATGCACTTGACGGAAAACTCAATAAATTTTTAGAGGTATATAGAAAAGGAGAGATTTTTGCCGGCGATATACACATAGAGCCACATCATGGTATCAATGTTAACTATTCATCCCTCTCGAACCTGGCTGATTATTTACTCAAAAACAAAGAAACTTCGGTACTTGGAGATAAATACTATAATCTGTATAATAAGACAATATGACATTCGAGTTTAATTATTACACCATATCCTTGTTAATTGGCGGATTCACAGCACTTTTGTCTGGTTTTGTGGTTTATATACACAATAGAAAAAGATTGGAAAATTTTGCTTGGCTTCTTTCTAATATAACCTCCGCAATATGGAGCTTTGGTTATTTTGCAATGATTACTGCCACAACAAAAGAAGTGGCTTCATGGAGCAACATTATTTTACATATCGCCTCAATCTATATTCCAGTATGCTATTTCCTCGCGGTAACTTCCATCACCGGAACATACGAAAAATACAAGAGACAAATTTTTGTATCAGCAATAGTTGGATTTATTTTTGTGTTTTTTGTTCCAACTGTTTGGTTCGTGAGAGATGTAATACCAAAAGGACCCTTCAACTTTGTATGTGATGCCGGTCCACTATATATTTATTATACAATATTCTTTTTTTCTGTGGTCATATACGCACTATGTACAGTAATCAAAAAACTAAAAACAGAAATTGACCCGATACAAAGAGCGAGATATAAATATATTATTCTCTTCACTATATTTGGCTTCGCCGGGGGAGGAAGTGTATTTTTCCTCACATTTAACGTTCCAATTTTACCATATCCGATCATTCTTTTTTCGTTATATCCGGCAGTAAGTGGCTACGCGGTCTTCCGATATCAACTCTTTAATGTCAAAGTCATTGCGACTGAGTTATTAGTTTTTGCAGTATGGATTGCTTTCTTTGTAAGAATTTTCACCACAGTTAATACTCTAGATAGAAGTGTTAATACTATTTTACTTTTATGCATGATTATTACTGGCATTTTTCTTATTAATAGTGTCAACAAGGAAGTCAATCTTCGTGAGAAAGTTGAAGGACTGGCAAAAGATCTTGAGAAGGCCAACATGCAACAGGAAAGTTTGATTCATTTTATTACGCATCAAATCAAGGGGTTCTTCACAAAATCACGGGATATATATTCTATGGCTCTCGAGGGTGACTTCGGTGAATTACCGAAAGCGCTCCAACCGGTTATGAAAGAAGGGCTTGACTCGGAAACAAAAGGTGTGGCGCTTGTCAAAGAAATTTTGGATAGTGCAAACCTCAAAAAAGGCACGATAAAATACACTAAAGTTCCGTTTGATTTCAAAGCGCTTGTCGATAGCATCGTGACTGACCAAAAAAAAGTGGCGGAGGAAAGAGGTTTGACCCTCGATCTGTCCATTGCGCCGGGTGAGTACGATATTGTCGGAGACAAAGATCAACTACAACACGTCATCAGAAATATCGTCGACAATTCCATAAAATACACACTTCAAGGAGGCTTGCAGATCACGCTTTCGCAAGATGACAAAACCGTTTTATTCACAGTCAAAGATACAGGAGTTGGCATCACAAAAGAAGATCGTCCGCAACTGTTCACTGCCGGAGGTAAAGGGAAAAATTCAATCAAGGTCAATGTCGAAAGCACCGGTTTCGGCTTGTTTATCGTCAAGGAAATTATCGAAGCACATAAAGGGAAAATCTGGGTGGAATCGGACGGGGAAGGCAAGGGTTCAATATTTTTCGTCGAGTTACCCAAAAAATAGACTACATCGCATATATCAAAATTTTTTGACCGCGTTTGTTGCGAGTATCGTTCGTGGCAATAACCCGATCGGGTTTTTTGTTTGCAAGTTCAAAGTCACAAGACATGAGTACCGTGCCAGGCAGGCAATCCGTCTGGATTTTTAGCAGAAGAGCGTTGACGACTTGCGGGTAGAGGTACACAAAAATATGCGTGGCATCGGAGATATTCGTGGTAAAAATATTTTCTCGACGAATGGAAATTTGTGGAAATTTCCGCGTGCGGAATTTTGCTAATAGAAACGGGAAGAAAGAAATTTCAACACCGACCGCGCAAATAGTGGGATATTTCTGCACCGCGCGGACGAGCACTCGAGCATCACCACACCCGAGATCATAGAGAATACTACCGCCTGAAAGGCCGAGATTGTCCACGATCATTTCCTCGACATGTTTTGGTATCGGTACAAATGGTGCGTCAGTGGTAAAAATGGCAATAACTTCAAAAATCAAAAAAGTAACAAACCCGAAGAAAAAACCGAATGAGATGAGGATGATGAGAAGGTAGATAAAAATCATACACATACTATATATACAATGTGAGCACCTGACAACCGCGTGACAATCAGGCCAAAACTGCTAGCATAGGTACTATGACACAGGAACGCGAATGGGATAGGGAATACCGTCGGCAAACTTTTTTGACTGCCAATAACAAACCACAAGCGGACGTGGTGCGTTTTGTTAAATTTTTGAAAAAAGAAGAGAAGATAGAAATTGCCGGCAGATGCGTACTCGACCTCGGATGCGGTGTGGGCCGCAATAGTTTTTATTTTGCCGAACTGGGCGCACGCGTGACCGGGTTGGAAATTTCACAAACCGCATTGAACATCGCTCACAAAAATCTCGCCGATACACGACTAGTGTCAAGAACTGTCTGTGACATTACATACATCAAACAAAATATGGGGGAGAATTTTTCACTTGGAAATGAGTCGTACGACATCGCGCTCGATGTGACATCATCGAATTCCTTAACTGAAAATGAGAGGGGGGTGTATCTTACTGAAACCTCGCGTGTTCTTAAACCCGGAGGATATCTTTTCGTCAAAGCATTGTGTAAGGACGGCGATGAAAATGCAAAACATCTGCTCAAAACATCGCCTGGCACCGAACAAGACACATATATTATGCCAGACACACTTATTACAGAACGTGTTTGGACTCGCGAGGGTTTTGTCGCCACATATGAAAAATATTTCACCATTCTTCGACTTGAAAAGAAAACATCGTACACTCGAGTGAACAACCGCATCTACAAGCGCAACTTTTGGATTACTTATTTACAGAAGTAATTTTCCACACCAGTGCGTATCCGACGAGCATGAGCACGAACAATCCGATAAGCGGTAGTTTTTGACTATTGAGTGTGTCACTTGCAAAACCATATATTACGGGTCCGACAATGACAGCCGCCTCGGAAACAAAAGAATACACGCCAAACTGCAACCCGGACTCTTTTTTTGGAACGAACGTTGCAAACTGAGAACGCATGTATGACTGCGTGTTGCCGATCGACAATCCCATGAGACACAATGCAACAATAAGTCCGAACACTCCGACGTTGAATACCGTCACTAAACCGATGGCAATTCCCCATAATAAAATAGTCACGCCGAGCAATGTCAGACCGGAGAACCTACGCTCCAGTCGTCCGCCATACCATGTCGCCGGAAATCCGATAAGTTGAACAAAAAGAAACACGACGCCGACTTTGAGCGCCGAGAAATGCATTTCACCGGACAGATACGTCGCGTCAAAAATCAAAATAACGGTGACACATTCGCTAATTAGCCAGTAACCGATGAAGAGGATAACCTTACGCGACACAGACAAAATCGGAGTGTTTGGATATTCGAGTTCGGCACTGCGTTTCTCCGACAACGACGGGCGAAGTGGCTCATTGAAAGAAATACTTTCCAGTCCGGAAAGTGAATAAATGGAAAAAATAATATAAAACGCAGGCACGGACAGAAAAACCCACATAGAATATGCGCCGGTGAAATATTGCAATATAAGAGCGATAATGAGACTGGCAATACCACCGACATATCCAAACCCCCAAGAAAAGCCACCGTATTCGTAGACGGTCGACCAATCGGACACATGCGGGAGAATGGAGTCATACAACGCAAGCGACCAAATGAACAGGGCATTGGTAATAATGAAAAGAATATACATCGCGAGAGGCAGGCGAGTGGAGAATGCCATGGCACACATTCCAACACATGTCAGAATGATGGAAATTTTGTACACCCGAAGCTTGTCCGTTTTGTCGGCATAGTTACCCAGCACGATGGCAAGCACCACGCCAAGTATCGTCGACACTCCGGTGGCAAAGCCCCATGCACTCAGTGCAAAATGGTAGCGTGCAAACGCTCCAGCGAAAAATATTGGTAAAATAAACGCAACGTACACAACCTGGTAGCTATGATTTGCAAATCCATAATACGCCCAACGTTTAACGTGCGTGGAGAGGGACATATAACTCATTGTAACTGAAATATGACAAACTTCAAAAGTTTGCTAGACTATACATATGAATAAAAAAACGTTACTCTCTGGGGTGAAGCCAACGGGGCGACCGCACATTGGGAATTATTTTGGGGCAATGAAACAGTTTGTGGATTTGCAAAACGACTACAACTCGATGTTTTTTATTGCTGACTACCATGCACTCAATTTCATTCAGAATGGTCCGGAGATGCGACAACAAATTCTCGATCTGACACTCGACTACCTCGCACTCGGACTCGATCCACAGAAGTCTCTAATATATAAACAATCAGACATTCCCCAACACGGCGAGCTTGCATGGATTTTTGAAACGATCACCACAATGCCATATCTTCAACGCGCGCACGCATACAAGGATGCAGAAGCGAAAGGAAAAGAAATTACTGCAGGAACATTCAACTATCCGATGCTCATGGCAACTGACATTCTACTATATGATATCGACGTGGTACCTGTCGGGCAAGACCAAAAGCAACACGTGGAATATGCACGCGACACTGCGGAAAAATTCAACCACATTTTCAAAACAGAAATATTCAAACTGCCCCAAGCAAAAATTATCGAGGGAGTAGCTGTTGTCCCCGGCACCGACGGACAGAAAATGTCCAAAAGCTACGGTAACACCATTCCACTTTTCTCCACGGATGCGGAGATTGAGAAAGCGGTGATGTCCATCGTCACCGACTCATCAGGTGAGAGACCGGAACACGTGTACACAATACATAAACTTTTCCGCAGCGAGGCAGAACTCGCGACGATATACGAAGAGAATAAAGGCAAGTACAAAAATTTGAAGGAAGCGCTCATTGTTGATCTCAAAACTTTTATCACACCGCTCCGTGAGCGACGTGCACAGCTAGCTGGAGACATGGACTACGTGCTCGACGTGCTCAAGGAAGGCGGTGAACGCGCACGCCAAAAAGCCGAGAAAAAAATGGATGTCGTCCGCGAGGCGATCGGGGTAAAGTTGTATTGAAACAAAAGCCCCGCGGTCCTTTCGGACAACGAGGCACAGTTCAGTACATCTTCGCACACTCTCTAATCTTTTTTGCTATTGCTACCAATACCTCTGGATCACGTATGTAAAAATAGTCAGGAGAACAACGTGGAATAAACCTAAGTAAACTTTTGTCAATGATTGTCATTTTAATGTGACATTGTATACTGTACTCACAACCTATGATCCGGATGACACCGGTGAGGTGAGGAAAGAAAACCCTTTTGGTGAATAGACTCCTCCGGTACTGCTCCGATATGCAGAAAAGAGAAAGTCGGCATACTGACTTAAAACAGGGTGGCACCGCGCTTCGAGAGCATCGCTCTATAACGAAAACGCCCCTGCGAATTTATTATCAACGAAATTCTTTGCGGAATTTCTAATGAATTCGAAGGGGCTTTTTTGTACCTTCGATAAAAATTATGACAAGAACATATATAAAAGATTTGAGCGGGGCGGTGGGGACAGAGGTTGTCATCAAAGGTTGGGTGGATGTGCGACGCGACCAAGGCAAGATGGTGTTCATGGACATGCGTGACATGTCGGGCAAGGTGCAGTGCGTTGTGCTGCCAAACCACACTGAGGCAATGGAACAGGTCAAGGAAGTTCGCACCGAGTGGGTACTGGCCGTTCGCGGTCTCGTCAATAAACGTCCGGCGAAAAACGTCAAAGCCGGAGTAATAAACGGCGATATCGAAATGGAAATTCTCGAAGTTACTATTTTATCGGAAGCGGCGCCTCTGCCTTTTGATATGTCACTCGATGGGTACAACCTCGATCTCACTACAGAACTCGACAACCGAGCACTCGTTCTCCGACAACCAAAAGTCCAGGCAATATTCAAAGTGCAAGAAACCGTCATTGACTCATTCCGTGAATTTATGAAACAAAATATGTTTTTTGAATTCCAAGCACCGGCAATGGTACCTGCGACCGCAGAAGGCGGGGCTGAAGTATTCCAAATTGATTATTTTGGCAAAAAAGCTTTTTTGTCTCAGTCACCGCAACTCTATAAACAGATCGTTATGTCAGCCTTTGAACGTTGCTTTTCTGTAAACAAAGTGTTCCGAGCAGAACCGTCTTCGACCACACGACATCTCACAGAGATTGTTTCGCTTGATGCCGAAATGGCTTTCATCGAATCCTGGACAGACGTGCGTGATATGGCTGAGGAAACAGTACGATACATACTTGAACAAGTAAGAACAAAAAATGCAGAACATTTGAAACTGCTCAAAACAGAGTTGCCTGTCATGCTCAAAAAGACACCGACGCTCTCACTTGCAGAAGTGCAGCAGAAAATATTTGAAAAGTCTGGTCGCGACGTGCGCGGTGAAAAAGATACAAACCCGCAAGATGAGCGTGAGATTTGCGAGATTATAAAAGAAGAAACTGGTTCCGACTTTGTCTTTATTCACGGATATCCAACTCGCAAAAAACCTTTCTACGTATATCCTGATCCTGACAAGCCAGAATTCAACCAAGGAATGGATCTTATTTGTCGAGGTATCGAGTGGCTTTCCGGGGGCAGACGCATAAACGACTACAATCAACTCCTTGAACACGTAAAAGAATGGGGGCTGGATGCAAACAAAGTCAAGATGTTTCTCGAAGCATTTAAATATGGTGTGCCACCCGAAGGCGGTTTTGCGTTCGGTGCGGAGCGCATCACCATGCAACTTCTTGGATTAAAAAATGTCCGCGAAGCATCAATGTTCCCAAGAGACATGAACAGAATTGATGAGAAACTAACTGGTGAAGGGTACTAGAATTTAGTTTTTTGCTATACTTATCGTATGGAACCGTTCAGCGTTAAAACGCATATCTACGAGGGACCACTCGACACACTCCTCAC